>NZ_JBZNBU010000335.1:0-9848 GCF_058530065.1 Waterburya sp.
CATGTATATTTTCTAGATAGAGCGATCGCCGATTCTCGGTTTCACCAAAAGCGTGCAAGAGCCTATTTATTTATCGTTGAAGTTTACACTTACTTTTACTGAGGGCAATAAGGAATTAAATAGTTATGTTTAAAGAATCCTTTCATGAGGCTATATATCAATCGGTATAAAGACAGATTAACTATGAACACTACGCCAATTCAACCTCCTAATCCCGAAGATGTGCTTTATCGCATCAACGCGGGTGGATCATTGGTCGAGGCGACTGACGGTGGGCTAGACTGGACTGCCGATATCAACACTTCTGGTGTTTCTGGCAATAGCCCCTATCTCGTCAGCACTGGCAGTCAGACTTATAACAATTTCCAAGAAACCTCATATCCTGGCGATGTTGAGAGCGCGATCGGTGTGCCAGCGAGTACTCCCCTGGCGGTATTCAACACGGAGCGATTTGGCCCTCCTGAAACTCCAAATATGCTATGGCAGTTTAATGTGGCGGCCGATCACGGCCTACAACCAGGCGACCAGGTTGAAGTCCGGCTCTACTTCGCCGAAATTTTTGGCGACATCGATGCAGACGGTAAGCGTGTATTTGATGTCGCGGTCGAAGGGGTAATATCGCCAGAATTTGACGACATAGATTTTTTCGCCGACGTTGGCAGTGCAGGTAACATCGGCTCGGGTCGTACTACTGTTGCAACCGTTAGTGCTGATGGTGTGCTCGATATTGAATTTATTCCCAGTGTGCAGAACCCAGCCATCAAAGCTATCGAAATCGTCGCACTCGGCGACTCTGCACCAACGGGGGGTTCGGATATGAACCGCTATATTACTGACAAAGTACACCGTTTTTATCAATTCGAGAAAGGGTTTCATTTTTATACTACTGATGATGTTGAAATTGATTATGTTCGAGAAAAAAGCGAAACAGGAGAGTTAGCTTATCAATATGAAAGCGAAAAATTTCAGGTCTTAGCCGATAATAGAGATGCTTTAACTGGAGAAACTTTGGAAGGAGTTGAGGCAGTTTATCGTTTCTTCAATACCGATACGGGTTCTCATTTTTACACTACCGATGAAGTTGAAAAAGCTTTTATTGAAGAAAATTTATCCAACTACTATTCTGAGGGAATTAAATATCATGCTTTTGAATCTCAACCAGAAGGAATAGACACGACCCCCGTGTTTAGATTGCTGAATACCAATACGGGTTCTCACCTTTACACGATTGACCAAAACGAATTGAATTATATTCAGAATAATTTATCCCATTTCTCTTTAGAGAATGAAGGTGAAGCAGTTTTTTATGTGTTTGAGCTCTAAACTTCAACGATAAATAGGGCTTAATCTTGGGAATTAAATGACGTTTATTCGTATAAGATTTGAGCTTTTTCAACGAGCCTGAAAATTTAGTTTTAGAGACTGTTTGTAAAAGAAATATTAAATAACAATAATGGATGCGCCCTACCTTTGTTTTAAAGAGTGGATCGCAAAGATCGCACTCTTTGAATAAATCAGGAATACTTTCCCCCAGTCTCCCCGTCACCCCGTCTCCCCGTCATTCCTAGCTTTTATCTTTTGTTTACAAACAGTCTCTTAAGCGAAGTCAAAACTTGGCTTATTTTCACCTGCGTTTGTTACCAAAAATCCCCCGTTTTTGAACAGCGCCTGAGAAAGCGCGATCGCGCCTTACAACTTCAAGCACAAGGCATAAAATACGATAAATAATAGGAGAAAGACGATTATTTAAGTAATAAATAAAATAAATTACCGCTACCATTTAGTCTTCCCGCTCTTTCTCCTGCTATTTCACCACTACCCAGAAAAATATCGACTCTTCCCGCCCCTTTGATAGCACTACCCGTATCTTGGTCTAAAACATAGCGACTGGCTACTCTAATGTCGATTTCCCCTGTCTCTGTGACTTCAGGAATGGGGGCAACAATTAAAGCCAATGCCCCAGGTGGCATTAAAGACTTATCTGTAGCAATAGAGCGATCGCCCGTTACTGGAACGCCTAGATTTCCCGTTGGGGGTTTACCATTGGTTTCCCGAAAGAAGATAAAGCGATTGTTACGGGGAATATATTGGTCTAGTTTTTGGGGATGTTTCTCGAAGTATTCTAATAATTTGGGCAAAGTTAGCTCGTCTTTGGGAAATACGCCATCTTTGACTAGTTCTCCCCCCAGACTGACGTAGGCATAGTTAGTAGTGCCGTTATAACCGACAGTCATAGTCGTCCCATCAGTCATTTGCAGTCTGGCAGAGCCTTGTACTTGTACTAAATAAGCTTCCAAGCGATCGCGCAACCAAACTAATTCCTGACCCTTTAAAAGACTTTTTCCCCTGGCTAAACCGTCTTTTCCTTCCAATTGAGCGCGAGTGGGATGGGGAGGCGACCAACGAGAAAAATTAGCAGGTTGGCGATAGAGGGGATAAGAATATTCTGAGGTGCGGACTCGACTGGCTTTATAGGTTGGTTCAAAATAGCCTGTAAATTCTACTTTGCCCCGTTTATCTTTACCGATTGATTGATAGAAAACAAATTCTTCTTTAACTGCCTTTTCCAAAGCTTGAGGAGAATTGCTAGTTAACAATAACTCTTTAAATCGTAAAAGCGATCGCCTGGTATGTTCTAAATTAAATTTAGTTTGGGCATATTTGCGATAGCTACGGGCTGCTTTGGGAGTGCTGAGATAATAAAGACTATGGTCGATCGCTTCGATTAAAGCTTGACGTTGAGTTTCATTCCAAGCAGGAATGTCTTTCTTGTTGGTGGTTGGGTTAGAACAACTGGAACTCTTAAAATATACCGCACATTTGTGGCGATCGCTTTGACCATTGCCCAATTTATCGTCTAAACCGACATATTTAATTTTTTCTGGCGATACTTGTCGCAATGTCTGAGCCTTACTCACGTGCGCCCAAGATATTGTGGTAACAACAGTCAAACCCAAACAAAAACCAGAAAGGGATCTCATCATTGCAGCATAGTTTTACGATCGACTTTCCCAGGATAGCTCACCCAAAGAAAAGTAAACGGATAAGTAGTTAATCATTGTTAATTAGCTCCCTAATTGAAACTCGTCAAATTTAATCGCATCAGAATTGGGCTGGCGAGTATCGTAGCGATAGCTGCTAATTTTGCCCGTAGCAGTATCAAAAATACTAAATACCGTGATGTCATTACTAGCAATATAAGGTATGGCATTGCCCTCAGCATCCATGAGTGGAGCAATATTGGGGACTATCGGTTCTAAACCATTGGGATTGCCCGTAGCATAATAGTTTTCTGGGCTATAGGTGGGAATTGGTCTTCGGTCTTCCCCTAGATGGGCGCCGTAGCTATTACCCACATTAGAAGATTCTAAAAAGTGCATTCCCGAATTGCTTTGAAATCTATTCCACAAGTGAGAATGTCCGTAATAAACTAACTGCACGCCAGCAGATTCCAAAAGGGGAATTAGATCGCGAACAATATAATCATTTTCAATGGGATAGTCATAATAAAGAGCATTCAACTTACCATCGCGATAATAGGGCTTGGGCTGAGGATCGGTAAAAGCGGGAACGATATTACCGCCTAAAGTATGGGGTGGATGGTGCAGCATGACTATTTTATATTTAGCTTCTTGATATTCTGGGCTGGCTAGCTCTTTTTCTAACCATTGATATTGTGGGCTACCTTTTTTGATCGGTTCAAATATATGCTGTCCGTAACCCCAAGTTTCGGGCTTGTCCAAATCTAAATGGCTTTCTTTATAACGTCCCATATCTTCCGCTGCCAGATTGGGGCTGCGCCAAATATTGGTAACATACAAAGAAATTAATCTGATATTGCCAAAGGTAGTAGCATAATACTTTTTCCCTCCTCGATCGCTTTGGGGCAGGCTAAAAATTTCTTCATAAGTATCGGTATTAAAAGAATTATTTTTAATCCAGTCTTGTTTTAATTGAGAGTCTTGTTGGGGATTAATTTCTTGGGCTTGTCGAGCATAAAATTCGGCTACGGCATTTTGGGGAATAGGATGTTTAAATTCTTGGTTGAGAGTTGGCTGAGACATTTGTCCCATTACTTCGTGATTGCCCACTGCTGTAAATAAAGGAGCGTGTTGGATTATTTCGCCACCTTGATAAACCGTTTTAAAACCATTCTTGTCTAATTCATAATGTCCTTTTCCTTGTAAATTGGGAAAAAAAGCTCCTCCTCCAAGATCGTCAAACCATTCTGAAGCCCGATCTGGAATATTAACTAGATCCCCTGGTAGAAATACCCCATCAATCTTATCTACTGTTTCTACTACCTTAGTTAAATTGGCAGCAGTCATCGGCATCAATTGATGGTCAGAAGTAAGTAAGATTTTTAGCGGTTTATTGGGGCTAGGATTGGGGGTAAGAGTAAAATTATTACTAGAAATTGTTTGTTCCTCTCTCATACTGTTAACTCGATAAGGGATAGTGCGATCGCGAGTTAAACCAGTTACTTTGGCTTCGTGTCGCCAAATATTGCGAGAAATAGTCGTGCTGGGAGGATTATTGATTTGAGATTCTTCATCTTCTCTGACTCGACTTAGTTTGGTAGTGGTAGCGATCGCTCGTTGCTCTAGTTGCAATCCATATTCGACCCAATGTCGATCTCCCTCAAATTCAGTGAACCAAACGACATTCGTTGTGTTTGCCGTTGGTAATTGTAGAAAAGGATCGCTGAGTAATGAAATTGGAGTTGAAGCTATTAATTGGTGTTCTGCTGCCAAAGTCATGGGTAAATAGTTATTAATTGCGATCGGTAAAATAACTGCAATGGTTGCCAATACTAGTTTACTGATTTTCATTAAGTTTATAAATTTATCTCCCAAGTCTTTAGAGGCAATATTTTACGCTTCTACTGAATTTAAAACATAAAGCATCTTCATAGAGTTAAGAGAAAAATATCACAGTGATAAATTACGGTTAAAAATTTATTCCACGATTTTAGATTACTAGAGAAAATTTAATTGTTAATCGCTGTAAATCTTATGTGGCAATCATTACCTAAAAAGTAGAACAAATAACCGAAACTAAATTAACTATTAAAAAATAATGTTTTTCAATCTTTAATCCATAGCTGTAATAGAGATTGGTCAAGCATCACAGCAATTGTTTTTTAAGGATTTGATGAAGTAGAAATAAAACACCTAGATATTTTCAACTAAAAATGTTTATAATAGTTAATAAGAAAAAGGTAATTCTACTAGGTTATAAGATAGAGATATAGTAAAGCTTTCCCAGAAAACATTGATAGCAAAGTATTTTATCTGTATTTAGCTCGCCTATGAATTATGAAATATGTGTGTTTTGTGGTATCCTTCTTTAGGAATCCTATCCCTTACTATTCAAGGGATAGGGCTTTTTTTTGATATTATTTAAGCCGATTTTATCTTTTAGTTTCTAGTTTTTAGTTTTTAGTTTTTAGTTTTGTCTAGCTACTAGAAACGCGATCTCGTTCAAGACTCCGACTCCTTGAGTCGTCTTCAATCAGGTATAGTTGAAGACTATATCTGATTGGAACTAATAACTAGTACTGACGTTTCATGAAACGTCCCTAACTAATAACTAATAACTGGGCGTAGCCCGTTATGAGGATTAAAACTCAAACAATGGAATAACTTTAAAGATGCAAGAATCAAAGCTATTCCCACCTAATTGACCTCAAAATAAGTACCTGCTTCAATAATAAACAATTCATACTTTCTAAGTTATTTTTTCAGATAGTAAAAATAACTGAAATTAAAGGGTTTATCTATTAATTCAGTCCTCGATCGTTCAGAGATAAAAACTAATATTTTCCTTTAAATACTTCCGTTGCAGGACCAGTCATATAAACTCGATTGTCTGTTGCCGACCAATTAATTTTCAAACAACCCCCTGGTAATTCCACCGTACAGGAGCGATCGCATTTATTATTTAAAACTCCTGCCACTACCGAAGCACAAGCACCAGTGCCGCAAGCAAGAGTAATTCCCGCGCCTCTTTCCCAAACTCGCATTTTGATATAGTCTGGCTGGACTACTTGAATAAATTCCGTGTTTGTACGCTGGGGAAATACAGGATGATTTTCAAATAAAGGACCAATGTGAGTTAAATCGATCGCATCGCTATCTTCAACAAAGGTAATGCAGTGGGGATTGCCCATACTTACAGCGGTTACTGACCAAGTGCGATCGCCTACCTCTAAGGATCGAGCGATCGCTTTATCGTCTTCAGAAGCCAAGGTAGTAGGGATTTGAGCGGCGATTAGTTGGGGTTCGCCCATATCTACTGTTATTTCTTCATTACTTTCTAATTGGGGAATAATTACCCCTGCTAAAGTATGAATGCGATAAGATTTATTGGCTTCTGTATTTCCTTCTAAATCGGCGATAAACTTTGCCAAGCAACGAATACCGTTACCACACATTTCGGGTTCCGAACCATCGGAATTGTAGATTCTCATGGTGTATTCCGTATCTTCTTGTCCTGGTAGGGCGAAGATGACACCATCCGCACCAATACCAAAATGGCGATCGCACATGGCGATGGCTTGTTCGGGAGTGATTATTGGTTCGACTCCATGACGATTGTCGATCAGAATAAAATCATTGCCTAATCCCTGGTATTTGCTAAACTCGATTACCATCTTTGATTTTCCTTAAAAAAATACAAGAACTGAAAAAATGTCTGAATTTAATACATCGTTGCCCAGCATCATACAACTTCAAAAATATATTAAAAATAAGCAAGAAGTAGAATTGAAGCTAGTTACTGGCGATGCGATCGCTGGTACAATTCTTTGGCAGGATGTTAACTGTTTCTGCATAGCAGATAGTAACAACCAACCCATTACGATCTGGCGACAAGCTCTAGTTTATCTAAAACCCAAAGCTTAAGAAAGGTTTAACTATTTTTCTTTTTTCTTGTTGTGTGAGTTCGACAAGTCTCCAAGATTAATTTACTCAAGCTAATTAAAAGAGTTTTTAGTAGTTAGTAGTTAGTTTTTAGTTCAATTAATTAGTAGATTTGAACCACTAAGATTATTAGAGAGGACTTAGACCCAGAAACTAATAACTAATAACTAATAACTAACCGAAGGTTAAACGGAAAGCGATCGCCTGAATTGACAAACTGAATTTGACATTCAAGACAATCGCTTTTGCTAGTTTTGATAGATATGTTAGTAGCTAAATTAGTTAATAGGTTCTTTTGGCGGTAGCCAAACGAGAAATGATGCTAGTCATTAACACCAAAAGCACTAGGATAAATGCTGCCCCCCAAGCCAAATCCTGCTGATTTTTAAAAGGGACGATCGCAAAATTATAAACTAATACGGCTAAAGAAGCGGTAGGCTCGTTCAAACCATTATCCCAATTAGGCCAATATTGAGTAAATAGGGCGGTAAATAATAGCGGAGCAGTTTCTCCCGCAGCACGAGCTACAGAAAGAGTTACCCCAGTAATAATTGCGGGTAAGGCAGCAGGTAAAACAACTTGTAAAACGGTTTGATATTGATTTGCTCCAATCCCCACTGAAGCTTGACGTACTTCTTGAGGAACGAGTTTTAAGGATTCGTCGGTGGTACGAACGATAATCGGCAACATCAAAATTGACAAGGCGAAACCACCAGCCCAAGCAGAATATCCTTTGGGAATAATAAAATTAGTCAAGACAACTGCGCTGTAGGCAAATACCCCCACAATAATTGACGGTACGCCACTCAAGACATTAGTTGCGAAGCGAATCCATTGTGAAGCTTTGCCCTCATTAAACTCTGAAAGATAAATGGCTGCCATTACTCCAATGGGAACGCTAATCAACGCACCGATGCCCACCATAATTACCGTACCTAAAATGGCATTACCAAAACCACCCCCTTCAACTAGAGGAGGAGGAGGTAATTCGGAAAAGACGGCAGGAGAAAGAGAACTAATGCCTTTAGTGAGTAAGTAAGTCAGAATAATAAATAGAGGGATAACTGCTAGCAAGGTAAATAAACCCGCAATACCACTCATAAACAAGCCAAACAGAGTTCGAGGGGATTTAATATTGCGTTTTAGGCTGACAACTTCAAAGTCAGATTTTTGATTAATATTAGTAGTCTTAGTAGTCATTAGTTTGAAATCGATAGGTTAAAGAAGGTCTTAAATCTTTTGCAGTCTGGTGACGAGTAACTGTGCCAAAACATTTACTACTAAAGTAATGAAAAACAGAATTAAAGCTGCATACATCAAAGCTGCCACTTGTAAGCCACTAGCTTCGGCAAATTGATTGGCTAATAGGGAAGAAACGGTATTGGAGGGTTGAAAAACCGAAAGATCGACTCTATTGGAATTACCAATCAGCATAGTTACTGCCATTGTTTCTCCTAAAGCACGACCTAAAGCCAGCATAATGCCACCAATAATCCCTGAAGAAGCTGCGGGCAAAATAATCTTTAAAATAGCTTCCCAACGAGTTGCCCCCAAACCTACCGCAGCTTGACGCAAACCCGAATCGACATTGGTAATAGCATCGCGAGAAATTGCTGCGATCGTCGGTAGAATCATCACCGATAAAATTAATGCAGCAGGCAACATTCCTGGTCCTCTGAGGGGAGTAAAACTCTTAAGGAAAGGAATGAGAACAAAAATGCCCCACAAACCGTAAACTACACTGGGAACGGCTGCTAAAAGCTCTACGAGAAAGACAATAATCCTTTGTACTGCGGGAGCTAAATAATCTTCGCTCAAAAAGATTGCTACCCCCAAACCAATGGGTACAGAAATTGCCAGAGCAATAAACGAACTGACTAAAGTGCCGTAAATTGCTGGCCAAACTCCATATTCACTATCAACGGGATTCCAACTACTTGTGGAGATAAAACCCAAACCAAACTCTTGAATAGCGGGCATAGCTTTGAAAGCTACCTGAATCGTAATCCAGACTAAAACCCCTGCGATCGCAAAAGCAAAGATTTTTGCCGCCCAATAAAAACTACTATCTAAAACCCTTTCAATACCAGGACGAGATTCGATCCTCGCATTATAACTATTGTTCATATTTTTAACTTTAAATTTCTGTCGCTACAATGTTTGTTTTTAAAATACCCTGAAACTGTATTTATTGATGGCTAACTCTAAAAGTCTGAGCTTAGTTACTAGTAATTATTTACCTCACGACGATTAAGATCGGGTAAAGCGAACGTTATCAAACATCTAGAGATCGATACCAATTATTTACTGACATTTACTGTACTTATTACTCATTACTCATTATTCATTACTCATTATTCATTACTCATTATTCATTACTCATTACTCACCAATGCCCCTTTTCCAGCCTCCGCAGAATAATTTGTTTCTTGAAAGCTATTTAGTTGCAGCTTCAGTAATAGTAGTTAAGACAGTATTGATTTTAGTTAATATTTCATCGCAATCTTCTATCTGGTGACGTTGTTGAAGATAGGCAGGTTGATTGTAGACAACTTGGGTGCGATCGCTTTTGTCTTGATAGACTAGAATTTTTTGGGGCAGATCGATCGCCGTAGTGATGGAACATTGCATCAAAGGAGTACCTACTTTGGGATTGCCTACAATAAATAGTTCCGTCGGATTTAGTTCTAATCCCGCATTTTGAGCGTTATTGCTATGGTCGATCCGCGCAAATAAAGTCAGACCTTTTTCCGTAATAATTGCTTCCAAGCGATCGCCCGTTTCCTCAACGCTATAGGAACTAGGGATAGTCACCAAACCCCTATTTTCCAGAATCCGATTGCCTGCTAAAGCTGGCATAGATATTTTAAGTCGATGTTTGACAGTTTTTAAACCGAAAGAAGCCACAGCAACCGCCAAAATTGG
>NZ_JBZNBU010000336.1:0-2685 GCF_058530065.1 Waterburya sp.
GAATTAAATAAATTAAATGAGCTTAATTTTTTGATTATTGTCACTGTTGCTAGCTTGACGACAAGCCACAAAAGCAAGAGCGATCGCCAAAGACAATAAAATCAATTCACAGGGTCTTTTTTCTGCCTAATTTGAACATTCAGTTAAACAAATTAAACTAAGAACAGTCAGAGTTATTGCTGTTGAGTCTTAACTTCTATTCTAACGATCTTCTCCTTACCTTCTAACGAAAAATGAACAATTGAGTTGGTTGATGTCACTTCTCCAGTGTGAGAATTTTGTCGAGCAAAAGTTTCCCAAGGGTAATCTAAATTAAAGTTATCTTCTTCAATTCTTCCTAGTATGTAGTTGCGAACGGCAGAAGCTGCGTAAAGGTCTTTTCCAGCATTATCGACTTTGATCGCATCTGTCAGTAAAATTTCTTCTCTACTGTAGCCTACATAAGTAAATTCAAAGATCTCTGGTTCTTGTTGGTGACAAATTTTGATTACTTTATTACTGTTCGTCCTCTCGACTGTGTTCCAGCATTCTCCTTCTCCGATGGGTGAAAATCCTCTATCTAAATAGACTTCTCTCATGGCTGAATCATCAATGATATTTTGAGCAAATACCGACAAAGTTGCAAGAGAAAAGAAACTCAACGAGAGCAATATTTTGATTAATATCATAGAACTTAATTTTAGTGAGCTATATATTTCAAGGTAGTTCATTGATTTGGCACAGCAGAGCCATAATAATGTAGTTTGAAATAGTTAATAATAAATAATATTATTTGGCAAAATCTTTTAGAGGTGAAGTTTTTAGATGAAAATTAATCGTAAATATCTAATTCTAGTAACCAGTTTCGCAGTTGCGATCGCTTTTCTTTTAACCAATTTCACCTACAGTCCCACTGCTGTAGCCAGCGAAACCGATAAGCCTTACTATCGTACTAAAGCCATTCACAACCCCGATGGTATTGGTAAATTTTATCTGAATCGGGAAATTGCTAGAGTCATGGGACATCAAGCTATGATGTGGTTAGAGCGTCCTAGTAGGGAAATTCAAGAGAAACCAGATCTAACTGTAGATCAATTAAAGTTGCAACCCAATGATATAGTCGCCGATATTGGTGCGGGTACTGGTTATTTTAGTTTTCGTATGGCACAACAAGTTCCTGAAGGAAAGGTTTATGCAGTAGACATTCAGCCTGAAATGTTAGATGCTCTTACTTTTCTTAAAGAGGAAAATAATATTACTAATGTAGAAACAGTTTTAGGAGAGGAAGATAACCCTAACCTACCACCTGGAAGTATTGACTTAGCTTTGATGGTAGATGCCTATCACGAATTTGCCTATCCCAGAGAAATGATGGAAGGAATATTCACAGCCCTCAAACCAGGAGGAAGAGTTGTCTTATTAGAATATCGTAAAGAAAATCCCACCATTCCTATTAAGCCTCTCCACAAAATGAGCCAAAAACAGGTTAAAAAGGAATTAAAAGCAGTAGGATTGCAATGGCAAACGACAAAAGAGTTTTTACCAGAACAACATTTTTTAGTGTTTAGTAAGCCTGTTGTTTAATAACCAGTTGGTTTGGCTAAACTTTCAAACTTAGTTAATTCTGCATTAAATAGCAATTTAACCGTTCCCACAGGGCCATTACGATGTTTGACAATACTAACTTCAGTAATGCCCCGATCTGGAGTATCGGGATTATAATATTCGTCTCGATAGATCATCATTACTAAATCTGCATCTTGTTCGATCGAGCCACTTTCTCTCAAATCCGATAGCATGGGACGTTTGTTGGTTCGTTGTTCGACTCCCCGACTAAGCTGGGATAAAGCCACTATGGGAACGTTTAATTCCCTTGCCAAGCCCTTTAAACTTCGCGTCATTTTCGATAGTTGTTGCACGCGGTTGTCGTTGTCTCCTCCTTCCATTAATTGTAAATAATCAATTAATACCAATCCCAAAGGATCTTTAGATTGGGCTTGCAAACGACGAACTTGCGATCGCATTTGCAAAACGGTTAAGTTAGCTGTATCGTCGATATATATGGGGAGTGCTGACAATTTGTCTACCCCACCGATTAACTGTCCGAATTCATTTTGGGCAATTCTTCCTGATCGCAATCGATTACTGGGTATGCGCGCCTCGCTGGATAGTAATCTTTGGGTTAATTGTTCCCGCGACATTTCCAGACTAAATACAGCAACGGGTAACTGGGATTCCTTGGCAATATTACAAGCTACACAAAGAGAAAATGCCGTCTTGCCCATTGAAGGTCTCCCAGCAATAATAATCAGGTCAGAACGACTAAAACCGCTAGTCATGGCATCGAGGTCGTAATATCCTGTTGGAATACCTGGTAATGCCGTTTCTTGGTGCAATTCTTCAATGGTATTGAAAGTATTAACCAAAGTTTCGGCAATGGGAACTAAACCCTCTTGGGGACGTTCTTGAGTTAAGCGAAAAATCTTTTGTTCGGCAGAATCTAACACTACTTCCAATTCCGTAGCGTTATCGTAGCCCAGATCGACTATTTCATGTCCCGAAGAAATTAACTGACGACGGATATATTTTTCCATGATCAGATTGGCATAGCGATCGATATTCACTGCCGACACGGTACGATTCAGTAGTTGGGCTAACTTTGCCGTACCTCCCACTTTTTCCAGGAGATCGCGATCGCTTAAATAA
>NZ_JBZNBU010000337.1:0-18175 GCF_058530065.1 Waterburya sp.
GAAATTACTACCAATAATCTCGATCTGATTGATGGAGGAGCTATTACCAGTGATGTATTTGGCGAGGGCGATGCAGGAAGCATAACTATCAATGCTGGCGGAACGGTTAATATCTCTGGATTCACGAATTTTAACCAACAGTTCGACCGAATTAGTCAGATTAGTAGTTCTTTAGAATCTGAAGCTATAGGTAATGCAGGAAATATCAACCTAACATCGAGCAATCTCAATCTAAGTAATAGTGGATTGATTACTAGTAGTACTAGCGGACAAGGGCAAGCAGGAAGTATCGAAATTGATGTGACTGGTGCGGTTAATCTTAGTAGTGGTGCAGAGATTTTGAATGATGTAGAATTTGGTGCGGTAGTAGCTGAAGGCATAAGAAGCAATGTTACTATCAATGCAGGTTCTATTTCTCTTGTAGATGTTGGTACTTCAATTGATACAACTACTTCTGGAGATGGAGATGGAGGAAATATTGCGATCGATGCCAATAGTTTTTCTTTAGCTGATGGTGGAGCGATTGAAGCTAGCACTTCAGGTACGGGAAATGGCGGAACTGTTACGATTAACGCTACAGATTCTATTTCTATCGATGAAGCAAGACCTGATGACGATCTGTTCAGTGGGATTTTTAACGTAGTAACAGAAGGAGCAACAGGTCAAGGGGGAAGTGTCGATTTAACTACAGCCAATTTATCAATTAATGATGGTGGAATCATAAATACCAGTACTTTTGGTGAAGGTAATGGCGGTACTATTTCAGTTAACGCCACAGATTCTGTGTCCTTAGATGGAACGACATTGAGTGGTGAATTTGCCAGCAGCATTTCTAACACAGTAGAAGAATTGGCAACAGGTCAAGGTGGTAGTATTGACCTTAGTACGGCTAATTTATCTATTACCAATGGCGCAACAATTAACGCCAGTACTTCAGGTGCGGGAAATGGCGGTACTATTTTAGTCGATGTTATAGATTCTATTTCTATTGATGGAACAACCCCTGATGGTCGATTTGTTAGTGGAATTTTTAACACAGTCAATGAAACTGCAACAGGTCAAGGTGGTAGTATCGACCTGAATACAGCTAATCTATCAATTACCAATGGTGGAATAATCAATGCTAGTACTTTTAGTGGGGGAAATGGCGGTGTTATTTCGCTCGATGCCACAGATTCTATTTCCTTAGATGGAACATCATCAGATGGCGCATTTTTTAGTGGTATTGCTAGTGCAGTTGGATTTAGTGGATCTGGGAATGGTGGCAATATTGAAGTTACAACACCCAGTTTGGAAATTACTAATGGCGGGCAAGTTTCTGCCAGTACTTTTGGTACGGGAAATGCTGGTAACTTGACTTTTAATATAGACGATCGCTTGACTCTTAGAGACAATAGTACTATTACGGTGCAAGCTGACGAAGCCAATGGCGGTGATATTACGATTAATGCTCCCGATGGTTTTGTAGTAGCTTTTCCCAATCAAAACGATGGCAACGGGAATGACATTACTGCTGCTTCTGGTGGAGGTGCGGGGGGCAATATCATTATTGAAGCCCAAGGGGTATTAGGATTGGAAGAAAGAGAAGCTGAAGAAAACAATAGTACTAACGACATTGATGCCAGTGGAGAAATTGATGGTAACGTCGAAATTACTACTCCCGATACAGATGCTATTGAAGGAGCAAATCAATTAACTACTGTTACTATAGAGCCAGGACAAACCATCGCCCAAGCTTGTTCCGCTCAAAGGGGAATCGCTAATAGTAATTTAGTCATTATGGGTAAAGGCGGTGTTCCTCACGCACCTTCCGATGCTTTGCAATCAGAAAGTATTAGTATTAACGGTGAGATTGCTCAAATAGAAGAATCTAATCCACAGTCTATTGCAGTTATCAATACTAGTAAAGGCAAGATTATTCCCGCTCAGGGAGTAAGAGTTACTGAGTCTGGAGAAGTTATTTTAACTGCCTACAAAACCAGCCAAAATTCTCGCACTCCAAGAATTACAGTTAATTGCAATCGCTCTTAAATGCTTAAATTCAATGTTTATTTTTAACAGTCTAGATCGATAATTTTTTGGATCAATTGGGAGATATATTCTGCTTGATTCATAATCATGAAATGACCCCCTTGTCTGACGTTAAAATCTTCCCGAACAAATCTATAGGGGAAAATGCGATCGCTTTCTCCGTGAATGTGATATAGATTTTGGGGGATAATTTCATTTTTCCAAACTATCAGGCGATCGATCGCCCATTTCATGAATTTGGCATCGGTATCTTGTAAAATGGCGCGAAAAAGTTTTCGTTCGGCAAAAGTATCTAAGCTAAAAAACCAAGCTGCAAATAGTTGACCGAGCCACAAGATTATTTTGGCTGGAATCGAACGATGGATGGGAAACCAACGGAATATTTGAAAATAAAAAGGAATTTCTTGTTGATTTTTAATACTAGAAATTAAAATAACTTTTTCAGTATTAATTTGTTTGGCGATTTCGATCGCAATTATGCCCCCAAAAGATAAGCCAATTAGAATAGGTTTTTCAGAATCGATCTGCTCTGTCAAACGTCGGGCATAGTCGGCTATGGTTTCGCGTTTTTCTGGTTCTAGCCAATAAATATGAACTGGATTGTAACCTTCAATTTTTAGCTTTTGAAAAACGCGATCGTCTGCCCCCAAGCCGCTCACACAATATATAGTATGAAGGGAAACTTCTAACTCTTCTTTCAGTTCTTGATTGGTTTGATTCATTTTCTCAACCAGATTTTATAACATTAATTACCAAAAAATGAATTTACCTGCGATCGCTTTTAAGTCAAATTTTAATCTTCCCCATAGTGGTTATCATGGGAATCTGATTAATGAAAATTATTTTGAAGGCTGGTATTATCGCCTCACTCTACCAGAAATAAAGCAAACTTTTGCTTTTATGTATTCTATTCAAGATCCTATCGGCGATCGAGCTAATAGTGGCGGTGCGGTACAAATATTAGGTATTGATGAAACTTATCTCTGTCGTACCATTAACAATACAGATGGTTTTTTTGCTGCTAGAAATCAACTAAGTTTCGGACATTGGGGCAAAACCAAGCTACAAGTTAAACCCGATCTACTATACCCCAAACAATTTAGGGAGAATATTATTGAAGGTTACCAAGCTACTGCTTTTCTCAATCAAGGAAAAATTTACGATCCTGTCAGAAAAGAATATTGTCGTTGGGAATATCGCATCAAACCTATTTATGGTTGGGGCGATCTCCAACAACCCCCAAAAGCTACCGCAGGATTTCTATCTTATTTCTCTATTTTTGAACCAGGATGGCAAATTACTACCGCTCTAGGATTGGCAACTGGCTCGATAGAATGGCGTGGCAAATGCTATCAATTCGATCGCGCTCCTGCTTATAGTGAAAAAAATTGGGGTGGTTCTTTCCCTCAAAAATGGTTTTGGATTAATTGTAACAGTTTCAATCAGAGCAAAGACTTAGCCATAACTGCGGGCGGCGGCATCAGGCAAGTATTGTGGTGGCAAGAAGAAGTAGCGTTAATTGGCATCCATTATCAAGGAAAATTTTATGAATTTGCCCCTTGGAATTCTCAGGTAAACTGGCGAATTGCACCTTGGGGTACATGGCAAATGGAGGCTATTTCCTCGCAATATCAAATACGTTTAATCGGTAAGACAGATGTTTTGGGTACTTATGTCCGCACCCCCACAGCCAAAGGGTTGGTTTTCAATTGTCGAGATACAACCCAAGGAAAATTGAGTTTAGAATTATCGGATGTCAATGGCAAAATCATAGTTTGCGATCGCACTAATCTCGCTGGTTTAGAAGTAGGTGGCGAGCCTTGGTATGAAGTATGGCAACATTTAACTAATAACTCCTAAGAAACAAATTAGTCTGTGAAGGCTGAAAAAGGGTTAAAGCAGTGGCGATAATGTAACTGTTTGGATATATCGAGCGCAGAAATAATATACCTTCAGGCGATCGAAGTTAATTTAGATACGATTTTATCAAAGAAACGCCTGGTGTGAATTAAATCTTAATAAACTGCTCTAGGCATCGAATATATCAACTAGATCTACTACTAATCCTGGTAAGATATCTTCTCCAGATAAATTACTGGGATTATCTAATACCTCTTTATCCTGCCCGTTACGATAGATTTCTACCTGTTTTTCGTCAGGGCAAATCAACCACCCCAGTTTAACTCCACAATTCATATATTCGACCATCTTCTGTTGTAGTTCGTTTCTGTCGTCGGTGGGAGACATTAATTCAATGACAAAATCGGGATCTATGGGAGCAAATTTGCGTTGTAGGGCTTTGGGTATTGCTTGCCAGCGATTTAACTCTATCCAACTAACATCGGGAGAACGAATCGCACCGTTAGATAGTTTGAAACCAGTGGAAGAGTCGAATAATTCGCCTAATTGCTGACGTTCGTTCCAAATTCCAATGCGAACGAGTAACTTGGAATTTTTTCTACCACTTTCACTCCCTGTTGGCGACATAACAATCAGTCTTCCTTCCTTAGTAGTTTCAAATTTGGTTTCTGGATTATTCGCGCATAGTTGCTCAAGTTGGCGATCGCTAATCTTGTCGGTAAATGCGGATATATCGATAGCAGTCATGATTTTGGAATAGTAATTTGAGAGAAAGATTGAGTGAGAAGTTGAGAGAGAGGGAGACGGGGAGACTAGGAGATATTATCCCGCGAAGACGGGACTAGGAGACTAGGAGGGCTTACAAGGTTTTATCAAAACATCAAAGTGATTCTAATTTTGTGTATGTTACGGTTTGGTTTATCTTGGGTTGACCAAACCGTTTCCAGGCATTACCGCCACGTAAAAATAATTCCATCCATCTTACTGTTTGACCATCTTTTTTTTGCCAGCCAGAACTACCTGGAGCAAAAGCTAAAGTTCCTTCTGGAACTCGAAAGCTACCATCAGAATAAACAGCATCACTGACTATATCACCTACACGAACTGTAACCTTGCTCGATAGAGGTAAATTAACGCTACTTGCTGGAATTGTAGTTTTGATATTGCCATAACCATCAGTCCAAGCCACACGATTTGTAGGTAAGTCGGGAATTTGCGAAGGCTTAATTTCATCTCCCAACAAACTATAATCATTACCTGCGATCGCTGCTGCTGCCGAGGGAAAAACATCACGAGAGCGAAATTGCGAACCACCTCTAGATACTTCAATCGTATTAATCTGTAGAGCTTCTTCTTTGATAAATGAAAGAGTATAGCCAGCCAAAACACCGACTATTTTAACTCCATTATGAAGCTTAACGTAAGTCAAACCTTCTCCTTCATTATCAGGTCGAGCTTCCAAATCATCTTGTCGAGGAGCGCAATTGTGAAAGATTAATCGTTTGGGCGCACCAGGGTTTAGACCGAGTTGAGCAATCCAGAATCCCGTTGCCAGAGTACTAAAAGGAGGAACACTAAGACAATATATCTGGGCAGACGGCAGCAAATGATTTAAGCGTTGACTGACTTCAGCAAAAGCAGGATCGCCAATACCATAATCGGCAATGAGATTAATAAACATCTATATATAGTGAAATAGCGACGGTTTTCTTTTAATAGTATTCTCTTTGTCAATCGGAGGAAACCTCTGAGGGGTCGTTTATCCCCGAATGGGGACACCGCTAGATTAATACTCCCACCCAGTTGCTGTAATGACTGGGTTCTTAACTATAGGTGATAACCGCTAAAAAAAGTAAGGATTACCGTATTTTAGCTGACAAGTTACAATCCGTTTTTTTGTTTATAATAATAGTAAGAAATAAATCGTTCATCTCTTGCTTAAAAGGCAATTTTCAAGAGACGGAAGTAAGGAAAATACCCTGAAGGAACGCGCCCCACAATTCACTACAGTAATTGGAGGCGAAACCATGAAACTTATTTATAGAGGTATTAGTTACGAATACAACCCACCTGTTGTGAAAACAGTTGAAGGTCAAGTTGGTGGCAAATACAGAGGATTAGATTGGCGTTTTCATAACCTTGAAAAAGCACTACTTTTACAACCACCTGTTAATCTAACTTATCGTGGTGTAACTTATGCGAATCGTCCTACAGCTACGACTGAATCTGTACCAACAGGACAGACCATTCAAGAAAAAGCACGTTGGTTGATGTTAAGTAAAGAAAAAGCAGCTAGAAATCGTAATGATTCTATGTTGAGCCGTTCGGCTCATGAAGTAGGTCTAGTGTAGACTTATTCAAGCCAATGAACTTTGCCATCTAACTTCAAAAGACAAAAATAAATAGTGCTCGAATTAGATCGATTTTTTCCCCCAGTTGCTTCTATGAAAGTGACTGGTTTTTTATAATGCTGTTTAATAGCTATCTCAGAAAGATATCAAACCCAGTCCTTTTAATCTCTACTTTTTCCCGATTTTTTCTTTTAATACAAAGTAACGAATCAAGGAAACTGCATATTTTTGAACATCTCAAATCTATTCAGTATTAACGATACTAAATCAATTAAAATTAATAGGAGAAAAATCATGAAATTACGTTTTTTAGGTCAAGCTTATTCTGTTTCAGAAAATTCAGTTGAAACCGTCGCCTCCAAACATACTGCTCGTTTTCTAGGTAGAAGTTATACACTTCGTCGCCCAGTTCAAATTATCAATTCTCCCTCTGGGATCGTTAAAAAATATCGCGGTGTAACTTACGGGGCTTAATCTTTTACTCAACAATTACCATTACTTAGAAGCTAGTCTTGCTATTAAGTTAGGCTGGCTGTTTTTTTGTCTGACAAAGATCCATGCCTTAGCCTTCGGCTTGTTCCGCAAACGCCAACAATTGTTAATTTAAACACTGCCCAAAAGTCTGAGATTCAATAAAATTAGCAAGACCTGCTAAATTGTCAGTATTGATTAAATCTACCCCCGCTTCATAAAGAGGTCTCCATACATTCGGAGAATCTTGAGGTAGATCCCACAAGCGAAATACTTTGTTGTCTCGATGAACTTGAGAGATAATTTTATCTAGTTCCGTTTTAGTATCTTGGGGGATAGTTCCAGTACCATCCCAAGCTAAATTATCGGTGAAAAGTTTATTCCAACTATCGCTAATTAGAGGCATAAACGTTGCGGTTGTATCCTCACCAATGTCACGTTTTCGCCCATCAAAGTTAGCGTAGCGAATCTTTTGACTTTCTAACAACTCTCTGGGACTATTTCCCGAAACAATTATACTCACTGCACCAGGATTAACGATATAGTTACCGTTGCTACCTTTGCTATATGTAGTAAACAATCCAGGAGAGCTAGCTTCGTACTTGGTTAAAATTTTATCTAGCCTCTTGTAAGTGGCAAATCCTGCACTTTTGATATCTATTAAAAGAGTTAGAGGAGTGCCATCAGCATAAATTCCACCATTATTTAATTTCTCTTTCAAGTTTCGCAACGGATCTAAATAAAGTTTTTTAAGGGTGGGTAGAGTTGTTGGTTCGACCAAGGGAAAATGCGCTATTCTGAGGTTTTCACCATCATCAGGAAAAAGCCAAATATCAACTTCAATACTTACAAAACCATAGCTTAGAGCATTTAGAAGTGGATATTTATGTTCGTAATCATTATGAGAATGGGTATGGGGTAATGCTACGGTTCTGGGAATAGGCGGTTGAGTAAGTTTGGTTTTGATAGGATAAGTTAATTTTGCTAAACCGTTTGAATTACAGTTTTTGCGATCTTTTATGATGATTCGATTATTACTCGTAATATTAGTAAAAGAAGTTTTATTACTATCTTTAAAATTAAAACTTGGAAGATCTTTAGAGAACAAAATATCTATAATCGAACGATTTGATAGGAGACCGCTGGATTGTTTAATAGATTTTTGGGTAATGGAATAATTGTTAAAAGTATCGGAGCTTGTACTTAATACTAGTTGTTGTTGATTGGCAAAAATTTCTAGAAGCAAGGAGACAAACATAGATCACTTGTTCTGGTTAATTATTAGTATTTATATACTCGTATTTTTGTTTGATATTGCTAAATTTAAGAGATTTTCAATTTAAAAATCTCTTGATTTTAATCGATTGAAGTATTTTCTTATAAAAAATTGTAAAAGAAAAATATAAACACAAAAATAATAAATAGTTAAAATCATAATAAAGTCATATTAATGAATTCTTTAATAGACTTATATCTAAACTTTTGACTTTCAAGGTTTAATCAAAGCAAGTTATACTTAAAAAGATCTAAAAGTCAGAAAACAAAACCGAACCAATCTATTTTTATAGGTAGAAATAAACAAAAAAACCAAAGATTTTATTTATTAAAAGATTAATTTTATCTTGTTTGAAAATTAACTATTGGTAAAATACTTATAGCCCAAAAAATATTATGACAGTTTACAATATTGGTACGGGAATAGCTGATATTACCACTCAAGTTAAGGGTCTAGTTATGCAAGGAATGGCAGATCCCGCTCAAAAAACTACAGGAGTTGAATCCAAGATATATTCGAGAGCATTTATTCTTGGAGATACTAGCTCTGGTGAAGTAGTAGTTATAGTCATTGCCGATATTTTAGCTGGTATGGATGCGTTAAAATCGGAAACGATTAAACGTTTGAAAACGCAGTTTGAGTCTCTATATAATGAAAAAAATGTTTTAGTTAGCGGTACTCATAACCACAGCGCGCCAGGAGGTTATTCCCACCATAAACTTTACGAACAGGTTATTGGGGGATTTAATCCTCATACTTTTGAATGTATTGTCTCTGGCATTGTTAAATCTATCCAAAAAGCTCATACTAATTTAGCTCCAGGTAAGATTTACCTCAACCGAGGAGAAATTGCCGATTGTGGCAGACAGCGATCGCTTTTGGCATATCTCAATAATCCCCGACTGGAAAGAGAGAAATACAATAGTGACACCGAGAAGGAAATACTACTCCTCAAATTTGTCAGGTTGGACGAGACTAAGGAATATCCCTTAGCTGTTTTAAATTGGTATGCAATTCATCCTACAGATAGAGGACAAAAAAACACTCTGATCTGTGGTGATAACAAAGGTCATGCTTCTTTTTTGTTTGAACGAGCTATGAAAACAGACTACGAAGCACAAGAGACATTTATTGCTGCATTTGCTAATTCCAGCTGTGGAGATGTATCGGGAAATGTCGAATTCGGACAGATTCCCGATGGTATTGATGATAAAAAACACATGGAACTACATGGCAGTCAACAATTTACTACAGCTCAAGAACTATTTAATACTGCCGTTGAAGAATTACAGGGAACTATTGATTACAGACATACATGGGTGGATATGTCCCAGGTCAAAATTGAAGATCGACCCAAACACAGAACTTATCCTGGAGCTTTAGGATTGTCGTTTATATCTGGTAGTACTGAAGATAGTATTCCTCGGATCGAAGTGGGTAGATTTAGCTTCAACAGCATTCAATTAAAAGAGGGCTTAGTTAAGGGCAAACTTACTATTTTTGAAAGATTAGTTTGGGCGATCTCTTCTACTGTATTGACGATTATATTTGGCAAAACTCAGCAAAAACCAGAATTTATCGACGGTCATGAACCTAAGCCCATAGTATTGGCAACAGGATTAATGAATCCACCCATTACTCCTAATATTTTACCCTTACAAATTATCAAAATCGGCAATCTAGTTTTGTCAGCTATTCCTGGAGAAATTACCACTATGGCAGGCAGACGTTTAAAAGAAACTATCCTGACTGAAGTTAAAGAGCTTGGAGTCAATTATTTAGCTTTGGCTACCTACTCTAACGAATACTCAATGTATATTACAACTAAAGAGGAGTATGAAAAACAGCATTATGAGGGTGCTGCCACCCTTTTTGGTGCTTATACATTAATGGCTTATCAACAGGAATTTCGCAAATTAGCTCAGACCTTCAATAAAGCTCAGACTTTCAATAATTTTTAATAATTTCTGTGTAAGCAAAAATAACTCTCATTGCAAATTGCTTACTTTTAGTCGAAACAGTTGTATCTTTATCACCCATTATTTTGGCTTCTGACTTCTAAGACTTCTGACTTCTAAGACTTCTGACTTCTAAGACTCCTGAGTCCAAAATCCTGTAATATATAAAAGTTTAAAAATAGTTAACTATCACAGAATAATCATATTTAACCGATAAGATTTTAAAATCTTTTCGGACTGTAAGAACATGGACACAAAGCGTATTTTATTTATCGATGATGAAGATGATATCAGAATGTTAGCTCAGTTTTGCCTAGAATCTGAAGCTGGTTGGTCGGTGATGAGTGCTTCTAATGGTCAAGAAGGAATTGCGATCGCCGAACAGGAACAACCCGATGCTATTCTCCTCGATGCCATGATGCCCGAACTAGACGGCATTCAAACTATAGCCGAGTTACAAAAAAATCCCAAAACCAAAAATATTCCTACTATTTTTATTACTGCTAAAGCTCAAGCAAGCGATCGTCGTCGTTTCTATAACGCAGGGGCGAAAGGAGTAATCAATAAACCTTTCAATTCTCTCACTTTAAGCAGTCAAATTTCTGGCTTTTTAGGCTGGTAACTTTCAACAATATAATTTAATACAATAATAATTTAATAACAGTCGATCTTTTTAAGATTCTCTCAAAAATCCTCACAGATTCTTCAAATTTAAAAACTATATTGAGATGAGATTGAAACGAGGATAGATTATGCCATTAACTATTAACTCAAAGTTAACGCCATAAACCTCAAAAATGCTTTGGTATTAGTTCAATCTAAGGATAAATTACAGTCGATAGGATGATGGAACTCTAGAAGCTAGAGTTTAGAAATAATTGTCTTTCTATAACCACGAATGTTATTGCAGCCAAACCCAAAAAAGCTTCAGAACTTACGCAAAAAAAGACAAACAATTCTCAAATCAATATTTTATAGACCGACTATAAATCCCAGATCGATCGCGTTTGATATCCCTATAAAAAAAATTGGTTTAAATAATTATGAATACTCGAAGTATTTGTCCCTGCTGTTCCAACCCATTAATACATTACATTGGCAATCATCGAGAATATTGGTTCTGCCCTCATTGCTGGTCAGAAATGCCCAATTTGGTCGCTTTTAAAATGGATAAAAGTTGGGAATCGACAAAATTAATTAATTTATCGACTAAATTGCCTAAGTCCCCCAAATTGGTATTGGTAAGTTAGACTGCATCCCTATAAAAAACAGTAGTTTGACTTTTTCAGAGACTGTTGATGATGACTAATCATATCCCTCGACTAATTGCTCGAATGCAACAGCCTAGTTTTTATACCCATGCTGTCAATCAAAAAATTGAATTAGTTCAAACTCATGCTTCCCTAGTTTTTTTGACAGGTGAATATGCTTATAAAGTTAAAAAAGCGTTAATTTTGGTTTTCTGGATTATTCTACGTTAGACAAAAGAAAGCATTTCATCAAAACAGAATTAAGGCTGAATAAAAAAATTGCTCCTCAGCTTTATTTAGAAGTTGTGACCATTCGTAGTGACAACCACGAGCTAAATCTCACAGGAAGGGGCAACATTGTGGAATACGCCCTTAAAATGCGTCAATTTCCGCAGAAAAATCTATTTAGCAATCTTTTAAAAACTGGTAAATTAAAGGGTCATTACTTTAGGGAATTGGGAAAAATTATTGCTCGTTTTCACGATTGTGCGGAAACCAACGATTTTATTAGCAGTTTTGGTACGGCAAACAAGATACAATCCGCATTTACCGAAAACTATCAACAGTCTCAAAAATATATCGGCACAATACAAACCAAAGAGCAGTTTATCGCCACTAAAGCATATACCGATACTTTTTTTCTGGAGCGAAAAGACCTCTTTCAAATGAGGCGCGATCGCCATAAAATTAAAGAATGTCACGGAGATTTACACCTGAACAACATTTGCCTGTGGCAAGACAAAATTCAGCTATTCGATCGCATTGAATTTAACGAATCTTTTCGCTTTGTAGATACGATGTACGATGTAGCATTTACCTTCATGGATTTAGAAGCTAGACAAGAACCAAAACTGGCTAATATTTTGCTCAATAGTTACCTAGAATATTCGGGAGATTGGGAAGGGTTATTAGTGTTGCCCTTATATTTAAGCCGACAAGCTTATGTTAGAGCTAAAGTAAACTCTTTTCTCTGGGACGATCCGCAAATAAATGAAACAGACAGAAAAAAAATCCAAGCATCTGCCAGTGATTATTATCGACAGGCATATCAATATACTCAAAGTAAGTCGGGTAGTTTAATTATTATGTCTGGGTTATCGGGTTCGGGGAAAAGTACGGTGGCTAAAACCATTGCTAGAAGCAAGAAGGCGATTATAATCCGTTCGGATGCGGTTCGCAAACATTTAGCGGGAACAGCTTTGGATGAGTCGGGAACAGATAGTATCTATACCCCAGAAATGACTCAGAAAACCTACAATCTCCTCCTAAAATTAGGCATTATGTTAACTAAAGAAGGATATACAGTCATCCTCGATGCCAAATACGATCGCCTTAGTTTGCGTCAGCCAGTAATTACTCAAGCTCAAGATGCAGGTATTGCTTTAACTATAGTTTACTGTACTGCACCAGACTCATTATTATACGATCGCTTAAACCAACGTCAAAATGATATCTCCGATGCAGGGGTAGATTTAATCGCAAGTCAAAAAGCTAATACCGAACAATTCACCACCGCAGAACGAGCTTATGTTATTACGGTGGATACTTCTCAAGCAAACTGGCAAGAAAAAACGGCGTTGCTAATTTAGCCAACAGCGCAATCTAGCCAGCCAGCGAAGTCTTCAGCGAAAGTTCCAGCAATAATTGAGGCGCGAATTTCTTGGGTAAAACGAATCAGTTCGGTAATGTTGTGCAGAGATAGCATAATATAGCCCAACATTTCTTGCGATCGCACCATATGACAGAGATACGCCCGACTAAAGTTAGCGCAAGCATAGCAATCACAAGTTTCGTCTAAAGGTCTATAGTCTCGTTTGAATTTAGCATTTTTGATGTTAATTCTTTCCCCTCTAACTAAAGCCGTACCGTGACGACCAAAACGAGTTGGAATTACGCAATCAAATAAATCTATCCCCGATGCGATCGCTTGTGCCATTTCGCGATAAGTACCCACACCCATGAGATAGCGGGGTTTATTTTCAGGTAACAAAGGGGCTGTATGCTTGACCGTAGCATTAATCAATTCTGGTTCTTCCCCGACACTGACTCCACCAATAGCGTATCCAGGTAAATCTAGTTCGGCTAATTGTTCTACCGCTAAGGTTCGCAAATCGAGGTGTATTCCTCCTTGAACGATACCGAATAGAGCTTGCCGATCTTTATTTTGATGTGCCTCAATACATCGTTTGAGCCAGCCATAACTTCTCTCTGTGGCTGCTGCTACTTGTTCTTTAGTCGCATTCCCAGGAGGACATTCATCAAATGCCATAATCACATCTGCACCCAAAGCATTTTGAATTTGAATCGATCGCTCTGGAGTTATTTCAATAATTCGACCGTCTCTAGGAGATTTGAACGTCACTCCGCGATCGCTGATTTGACGCATTTCGCTCAGACTGAATACCTGAAACCCACCCGAATCTGTCAGAATCGGTCGTTCCCAAGCCATAAAACTATGCAATCCTCCTGCTTCTGCTACGATATCTTCTCCTGGTTGCAGGTGGAGATGATAGGTATTCGCCAAAATCATCTGGGCGTTAGCGGTGGCTAATTGTTGCGGAATAACACCTTTTACCGTTGCCAAAGTACCAACAGGCATAAATCTGGGAGTCTCTACAATCCCATGAGGAGTATGAAAAACTCCCGCTCTTGCATTGGTATGACTGCAGTTTGCCTCACATTCAAATGAAAAACCCAAAATAGTTAATGGTTTAGTAGTTAGTAATTAGTAGTTAGATATTTTATCTAATGAAAATCTTCATCGTCTAGCTGCACGTCTAGGCGGGCTGATAAAACTTCTGCTACCATAGCTTCAATAGTTTCTGCGTCAATATTTTTAGAAACTGTTTGAGGACTTACATCTCGTACTACAGGTATAAGTCGTAACTGTAAATTATCCTGAATCAGATCGAAACAAGATTCTCCTTCCGTAGATTTACTTAGCTGTAGATAATCAAAACTATTGATATTTATATAGATTTTCTTATTAGCAATCAAGGTTGATTGATAAAGATCGCTGAATATTTCTTGAATAAATCCTTGTCCTTCGCTTTTCACTTCTCCTTCTATAGTCTGAACATAGCGAACATGACACATATCGCTCAACAAACGTCTAATATCATCATGATTGATCAAGATTCCTTCATCTACTATGCAGGGGGCTGGTAGAGACTTTATGCCTTGAGGTTTAGTCATAGGAAATAGTGTTTTAAGGTTTAAGTTGTATGGCTGCGCTATTTTCTGTTAGAAATATGCTTTAAAAATAAAGTAGCTTATGAAACAATATTAGCCCAACTTTTGCTATGTATTTAATCAAATTTTAATCAATTATCTACTGATGACCAAAATATCAATTGTTCGTTTCAGATTATGGATTTATGACTTAATTACTTCTTGGTGTAGCGGAGTGATTTTTTATACCATAATCCCCTTACCTGCTCCGTGGACGAATAATTGGTCGCGCATAGCTCGTTGGTGTCCTTTAGTGGGCTTATTAATAGGTTTGCTACTTTCTCTACTTAACTTATTTTTCACTTTATGTCATCTGCCAAGTTTAACTCGTATGGTTTTAATTGTGGCTAGTTGGGTGGCGATTACTGGTGGTTTACACTTAGATGGAGCGATGGATGCTGCCGATGGTTTAGGGGTTAGCGATCGCGATCGTCGTTTGGAGGTGATGAAAGATAGCGCGACGGGGGCTTTTGGGGCAATGGCGGCAGTTATTATTTTATTGTTAAAAACTACAGCTTTATCTGATGTAAATTTACCGTTGTGGTTGGTTTTGCTCTCTGCTACGGCATGGGGGAGATGGGGACAAGTAATGGCGATCGCTTGTTATCCTTATCTTAGAGAAACAGGGAAGGGTTCGTTTCACAAAGAGAATCTTCATCTACCTCAAGATATTTTATGGAGTTTATTTTTATTACTCGGCTGTAATAGTTGTTGGTTTTTCTTTACTTCTCTATTTTGGTGGCAAGTAGGCTTAATATTTATGGGCAATTTAGCGATCGCAATGTCAACGGGATTTTACTTTGCTCGTCGCTTTGGAGGACATACGGGAGATACTTACGGTGCGGTAGTTGAGTGGAGTGAGGCTCTAATTTTATGTTGGCTGACCGTATTTTAATTTTAGTTAAAGCTTCTTTGCATTACAAGCAGCGATTAAAAACTAAAGACTGTTCTCTTCCAGCAGTTCTTTTATCCCGAACTGAGGTTATTTAGCTTTTTGTCTTGCTTCCACAATTTGCCAGACTTCTTGCCATCGTTCGCTAATTAAGTCTTTCATTCTGTTGGATTGCCATTGAGGAATGCCATTAGTTTGTCGTTCTTTTTGTTGATTCATTATTGCAATAAATTTTGTTGAAGATAATGGGTGCTGTTTTTATGTTCTTAACAAGATATAACATTCTTTCTTTGTTTATTGCAAATTAAATTCAATAAGTAAAAAGAAGATTGACTTGAGAAATATTAAAAAGACATGATTTTGCGATCGCGCCACAGTTTTCCACTTTCTTTAACCGAGTCAATAGTAGCTAACCAAACTGCTGTATCTGCCCCTTGTTCGACAGTTCTAGGGGCGTTTGCTCCTCCCATATCCGAACTTACCCAACCAGGATCTACGGCGTTAACGGCGATATTTTTACTCGCTAAAACATCGGCTAGCATTATCGTTGCCCCATTAAGAGCTAGCTTGGATAAACAATAACTCGGTACACCTGCCGAAAGTCCTGCTAATTGCCCGTAACCACTAGAATAGTTAATTACTCTAGCATTATCGCTCTTCTCTAAAAGAGGTAGAAATATCTGCGTTGTCTTAATCGCACCAAAGGTATTGACGTTCAGAGTATGGGTTAATAGATTGCGATCGATATTGAGGATATTAAAACCGTTGTCGGGATAGATACCTGCATTGTTAATTAATATATTCAGATGGTCTATTTTGCCCTTTAATTCCTCAAAAGCTTTATTAATACTATCGTCTTGGGCAATATCGATTTCTACCGCACTAGCCAGAGGTGAATTGAGTTTGGCTACGGCTTCTTTACCTTGTTCGAGCGATCGCGATCCGATAATTACTCGTACATTGGCTTTTATTAATCCTTGAGCGATCGCAAAACCGATTCCGCGATTGCCACCTGTTATTAATGCAGTCGCCATCTGTTTGTTATTCATTTTTTTTACAAATAATTATTTAGCGATCGAAGATTTGTACTGTTGTTAAATCTAGTTCGGAAAACTGTGGTGAAACTAGCTTGGCTTTACCAGCAAAATTGCCAACTTCCCGATATATGCCATCTGATAATTCTAAAATTAATACTTTTTGGGCTTGAGGATCGATAATCCAATATTCAGGGATTCCACAGTCTTCGTATTGTCTGCGTTTAGCGATATAGTCTCTATTGCGCTGTAATTCTCCTGGGCTGACAACTTCTACAACCAACAAAGGAGGCGACATACTCAAACGAACCGTATTGCGCTTTGCCAACTGCTCGATATGTTCTTCCCGCAGGATAGTTAAATCGGGATAGCGATTTCTGGGTTCGCCATTTACTTCCAATTCCAAGCCATGTCCTCGTACTCGACGATAACCAATCAGTGCTGCAAATTGAATCAATAGAAAGGTGGCAATTTGTACGTTTCTTCCCGACTCTGGAGGCATTTCGATTAATTCTCCATTAAACAGTTCATACAGCTTATCTGTGCCATCATCATAATTAAGATATTCTTCAAAGCTTTGAAATCGAGGTTTGACTTGAATCATGGTTCTACTGAATCAAAAGTAGTTTTTTTTATTTTAAATCTTGCGTTAATCATGGTATCTCGCGAAGCGAGGCATATTAACTATCTGTAATTAATGCTGTTTTATTTTGCTTATTTTCCATTCTTCTCTACTCCTCTTTGCAAAGTACAATTGTTAAAGTTAGCCAAATTGTCTAAATTTGGGCTTAAATTACTACTTGTGAAAACGTTTAACCATTTCTGCTATACGACGACCTAAAGCTTCGCCAGTCAATTTATCTTCTTGATTGGGAGCAATATCTATCGATTCTTGGGCTGCTTGTCCCATTGCACCAATATAGCCACCTAAGCGATTAATGCCGTTTTCATTTCCAGGTGTTTCATCTAATCCCACCCAAATCATTCCTTGTTGGGCAGCTAAGATAAACATAGTTATTAAAGCATTCATTTTATCTCCACTAGGGCTTCCCGAAACTGTAAAACCAGCAGCAAGTTTATTTTTCCATTGACGGCTAAAATAAACTGCTCAAGTAGCATCAGTAAAAGCTTTAAATTGGGCTGAAACACTCCCCATATAAGTAGGGCTACCAAAAATAATGGCATCAGAAGCATTTAATTGTTCCATCATCGTTTCATCTTGCCAACGTCCATCAACAATTTGACTACCTGTAATAGCCAATAAATTGACTTTAATGTTTTCAAGTGAAGCAGCACCTTTATATACGGCTTTCGCCATTTGAGTTGTATGACCTGAACCAGAATGATAAATAATGGATATGGTTTTCATGATGATAATTTCTTAGATAAATACTGATATTTTAATATTTCAACTGTTGGCGATAGTTAACTGCAAAATCTCTCCAAGTGTTTGGTTTGCGTCCGACTATGGCTTCAAAGTTATCGAAAGTACGATCGCTTTCGGGGATTTTATCGGCTACGTTTAATTCAAATTGAGTATAGACGCAATTCATATAGGCATTAGAGTTAATAGCTTCTACTCCTGCTTGTAAAGCATTATCTAAAAACTCTTTTGGAGGATGAATTTCGGTGGTAAATGGCTGCCCCACAACTTCAGTAAGAATCTGCGCTACTTCATCCATTGTTTTGGCATCGTAACCAAGGGGTATTGTCTGTCCGTTATATTTTTCTGGATTCAGTAAAGTTTCAACTGCCACCGCAGCTAAATCGTAACAATCGATCCAACTCCAACGAGCATTGCCAATATAGTTAGTAATTACC
>NZ_JBZNBU010000338.1:0-6250 GCF_058530065.1 Waterburya sp.
CCTCCAACAAAAAAAAATTTGCCGATTTCAAAAGTTTGGCTAGACTGGACGTTCGACATCTAGATTGCTAACTTTCCTATGGTTCAAACTATTGATAAAGGTAATTCTGAAGCACCACAAGATAAAAAGAGAGAAATAAATTATGAATATAATCGTAATTTAGTCGATATTCTCGAAAAACTGCAAATATCTCTATTTTTTTCTACTTATCAAGCAGGTAAATTAGGAGTTGTCAGTGCAAAAAACAGCAACCTCGAAATCAATTTCTATAATTTCGAGCGGGCTATGGGCATAGCTATTAACCCGACTCAAATGGCAGTTGGGGGCAAAAATTGGGTTTATTTACTAAAAAACGACCCGAACTTAGCCCGTCAAATAGAGCCTCCTGGTAGCTATGATGCTTGTTTTTTGACTAGAGGGGGGCAATATACGGGAGATATTTCGATCCACGATTTAGCTTGGGGTAACCAAGAATTATGGATAGTTAATACTAGATTTTCTTGTCTTTGTACTTTGAGCAATAATTATAATTTTTTACCCCAATGGCGACCTAATTTTATTAGTGCGATCGCAGCAGAAGATCGCTGTCATCTCAACGGAGTAGCAATGGTGGGTGGAATGCCCAAATACGTCAGTGTCTTGGGTAAAACCGATACCCCTGGAGGTTGGCGAGACAACAAAGTAGCTGGGGGCTGTATCTTAGAAGTACCAAGCAGTAGAGTTATTACTGAAGGTTTATCTATGCCCCATTCCCCTCGTATTTATGGAGATCGCTTGTGGGTACTTAATTCTGGTTATGGAGAACTAATTGCGGTAGATTTAGCCTCTGGTAAACAAGAAAAGATTATATCTTTACCAGGCTATACTCGCGGTTTAGCATTTTACGATCGCTTTGCTTTTATTGGTCTGTCGAAAATTCGCGAAACGGCAATTTTTGGCGATCTACCTATTAGCGATTGCCTGAAAGACGAAATTAAATGTGGCATTGGAGTAGTAGATTTATCAATTAAAAGCATCGTTGGCTGTCTGGAATTTTCCGCAGGAGTTGACGAAATTTTCGACGTTCAAATTACCCCTTTTGCTTCTACTAATATTTCGGGACCTCATATTATGCAAGATGAAGCACAACAAATTTGGTCTTTACCTGCCAGTGCGGCAATTTAATTTAGTAGGGGCTGTTTGAGAACAGCCCCTACTGTTTATTTATTCGACTATTTCCCCCGTAACGCTGAAAGAACGAATTTCCGTAATCTTGACTTTAACTGTCTTACCTTTTAACTCTTCAATTTTGCCAGGGAAAAAGGTCAAACGATTGCCTCTAGTTCTACCCATCACCTGATTAGGATCTTTGGTATTTTGAGCCTCGACTAAAATCTCTTCCACCCTACCTAAATACCTGTGAGAACGAGTTTCTGCCGATGTTGCTACCAAACGATTCAATCTTTGCAAGCGATCGCTTTTTACCTCTTCACTTAATTGATTCGACCACAGCGCAGCAGGAGTAGCGGGGCGAGGAGAGTAAGCAGCAGTATTAATCAGATCGAATTCAATATCTTCTACTAGTTTAAGAGTATTTTCAAACTGTTCTTCCGTTTCCCCTGGAAAGCCCACAATAGCATCGGCAGAGATCGAAGCATCGGGCATATATTCTCTGATGGTATTAATAATGCGACGGTATTTTTCATGAGTATAACCCCGCTTCATTGCCTTGAGAACTTCGTTGTCCCCAGACTGGAAGGGAATATGAAAGTGTTCGCAAACTTTGGGTAGTTCTTTACAGGCTTTAATCAGTCGTTCGGTAAAATAACGAGGATGGCTAGTAGCAAAACGAATTCTTTCCACACCAGGAACATCGTGAACGTAATATAATAAATCCGTGAGAGTGTGTTTGTGTCTGCCTTCTGGAGTGCTACCAGGCAAATCTCGACCGTAGGCATCGATGTTCTGTCCCAGTAAAGTAATCTCTTTATATCCCTGTCTGCCTAATTCCTCCATTTCTGCTTTAATCGCTTCAGGAGTTCGAGATTGTTCCGTTCCTCTAACGTTGGGAACAACACAGTAACTACATCTTTCATTGCAACCATAAATAATATTTACCCAAGCAGTTACATTACTATCGCGACGGGGTTTGGTAATGTCTTCGACAATATGAATCGGTTCTGTCGCCACTACTTGATTGCCGTCAAATACTTGACTCAGTAAATCTTCTAAACGATTGGCGTGTTGAGGTCCCATGACCAAATCCAATTCTGGCACGCGACGCAATAGTTTTTCTCCTTCTTGCTGTGCCACACATCCTGCCACTACTAAAGTTAAATCTGGTTGCTCGTGTTTGCGCTTGGCTTGTCTGCCCAAATAAGAATAGACTTTTTGTTCGGCATTATCTCGAATAGTACAGGTATTGTAGAGAACCAAATCCGCAGCATTAGGGTCTTCTGAAGCTTCAAAACCCATGTTCTCTAACACGCCAGCCATACGCTCAGAATCAGCTTTATTCATCTGGCAACCGAAGGTAACTATATTATATTTTTTGCTGGCGTTTTTCATGAACTACTAATTATAAAAAAAAATCAAACAGAACTAATATATTATTTTAAAGCGATCGGTTACAAACTGTTATCTGATAACTTCCAAGCAACAAGTCAGTTTGGTATTCAAAAGTCAAGGGAAAAGTCAATTTATTGTAACTGACATCAAAATAGATAGTGCGATCGCCAGATTGTAAATTCTTATCGATAAAAAAATCGCAGCAATAGGCGATCGAGCGCATAATTTTTGATCTTACTCTCTAAATAAAAACCAAATATAAATAACAACTTTGTTAACTACAACTGATTTTGGATCAATGAAAATCAAACTGAATAACTTAACGAATCCTATTTACATAGCACTTGGCTTATTAACTTTTGCTACATCCGTAGGAGCGAGTTCTTGGCACGAAAATCATCAAATTACGCAGCTAAACGAACCTACGTTAGTCGCTCAAAGTATTAACCCTACCATAGCAGGAGATCCTAACTTATTTGGTGTTTGGTTTTATGTAGAATCTTCTCGTAGCGTTAATGGAACTGCTGTATATCAAGAAAAAATGTCTTTTTTACCCAATGGAGAATTGCACGTATTCGATCCGATATTTATGGGTGAAGGAGTTAGAAAAGGAACTAGCGGTCTAGTTATAGATCGGGGACAATGGGCTGTGCAGAACCAGCAAATTTATACTAGGCGTTCTATTAACGAACCTTGGACGATGATTGCTTCTCAATATCAAATCGGAGACGGAGCTATGTTAGTGACTAACCCAGATCGCAGCGGTCAAAGATTGTGGACTAGAAATTAAAATATTGCGCCCGTTTTTTAAATTAAGTTGTTTTAATTAAAAAAAGATTAATCTTGCATTCATAATTTTCTTAGTTGGTGCTGCTAAATTGAGGTTAATATCGATAAACTGCTTTTTAGCTAGCTATAACGAATAACTATCTATGTCATCGACGACCAAAACTTCCTCAAAATCCCTAATTCCTTTTTCTAAAATAATTGCAGCACCCTTAATTAAAAACAAGATTACCGTTCTTCAAGTAAATCTAGGGAGAAAATGCAATCTAGCCTGTACTCACTGTCATGTAGAAGCCAGTCCCAAACGTACTGAGGAATTGTCTCCAGAAGTTTGTCAGCAGATTATTGAGATTATAAATCGCTTTCCTCAAATTGAGACAGTAGATCTGACTGGTGGTGCGCCAGAGATGAATTATGGTTTTCGTCCTATAGTAGAAGCAGCTAAGGCACGGGGAAAAGAAGTAATCGTTCGCTCTAATTTAACGATCTTTTTTGAACCTGAATATGAAGATTTACCCGAATATTTTGCCCGCCATCAACTAAGAGTTACGGCTTCTCTTCCTTGTTATTTAGAGTCTAATGTTGACAAGCAAAGGGGAGCGGGAGTTTATAATAATTCGGTTCGAGCTATTCAAAAGTTAAATCAACTAGGTTATGGTAAAAATCCTAATTTAATTCTCGATTTAGTTTACAATCCTGCTTTACCAACCAACAATGACTTTGCTTTAACTCCCAATCAGCAACAACTAGAAGCAGACTATAAAACTTATTTAAAAGATAATTTTGCCATAAGTTTTAATAACCTCTTTACTATTACTAATATTCCTATTGGTAGAACTAAGCAATTTTTACAACGGCAAGAAATTCATGACGAATATGTAAGTTTTTTAGCCAGTAATTACAATCAAGATACCTTGGAACGAGTTATGTGTCGCAACGAGCTATCTATCGACTATTTAGGAAATGTTTATGATTGCGATTTCAATCAAATGGAAAATATTCATGCCACAACTCCAGCGGGAGAAAAATTAACAGTTAGTAAGTTGCTACAATTAAATAGTTTAGATGCAATCCGCGAAATTAAAACAGCTAACTATTGTTATGGCTGTACTGCGGGAACTGGTTCTAGCTGCGGTGGTTCTTTAGTTTAGCTAGCAAAGTAATGTTTAAACATCTTAGCCAAAAACATGGCAAACTAAAGTTATTTTTGACTAAAAATGCGATCGTTAAAAAAATAATTTATTTAGTTATTTTTTTAACAATTATTTTGCCCTTATTCATTTTTACTCCCCTTAAACTTGTTTTTGATACCACATTATTTAAAAACTTTATCCAACAATATCAAGGGTATGTAGAAATTATTTTTATTGCTATTTATACTCTTTTAACTATTATTGGTATACCTGGAACAATTTTAACTATTGTTGGTGGTTGTTTATTTGGCTTGTGGCACGGTACTTTAATTTCAATTATTAGTGCTAGTTTGGGAGCTTTGGGGGCTTTTCTGACCGCTCGCTATTTGCTACAAAATTTCGCCCAAAGAAAGTTTAGTCACAACAAACAACTCAACAGATTTCAAACTGCAATTTTAAAAAGACCTTTTTCCTTTGTCCTAACAACTCGCTTAGTTCCGATTTCTCCTTTCAATCTAGTTAATTATTTATTTGGTTTAACTACAATTAATTGGTTCGACTATACCTTGGCTACTTTTGTTGGGGTTATTCCTGGAAGTTTTGCCTATACTTGGCTTGGGGTGAGTGGAGAACAAGCTATGATGGGAGGAGAGAAACTTTCCTTTTATTTAGCTTTAACTTTTCTAGCTTTATTATCAATTGTCCCTTTGCTCTTTCACAAGAAAAGAAAAACTTAAATATAAAAAACGTCTCTAGCAACTACTAAAGACGTCTAAATGTCTAAAATTCAATTGCCTCTAACAATAGCATAGATAAAGCTAATTGCGATCGCAATTGTTATTTTTCTTTTTCGCTCGCCAAACAACCAAAATATAAATTACTGACCGTTTAAAGCTGCTTGAGTTTTAGGGCGATCGATTTTGAACATCAAAACGCCCAAAGGAGGCAAGCAAACATCTAAAGAGAAAGGCATATTGTGATAAGACCAATAATCAGTCCATTTGCCACCGTAATTACCCATGTTGCTACCACCATACTTGCTAGCATCACTGTTAAATAATTCGGTATAAAAACCTTTTTCGGGTACGCCGATACGATAGTGGCTGTGGGGTTGGGGAGTAAAGTTACAAATAGCAACGATAAACTCATTGGGATCTTTACCGCGACGGATGAAGGAAACAACACTGTGACTGTTATCGCTACAATCAATCCATTCAAAACCTTCTTCTTCAAAATCTCGACTGTATAAAGCAGGTTCGCTCTTATAAATACTATTAAGATCGCTAAAGAACTGTTTTAAAGTCTTGTGAAAATGATATTGTAATAAATCCCATTCTAGATCTGCCCAGACATTCCATTCACTCCACTGAGCAAATTCCATACTCATAAACATGGTTTTCTTACCTGGATGAGCAAACATATAGGCAAACAAACAGCGAATATTAGCAAACTTTTGCCACTCGTCTCCAGGCATCTTGCCCACGATGTTGCTTTTGCCGTGAACCACTTCATCATGAGACAGTGCCAACATATAGTTTTCGCTGTGGTGATACCACATACTAAAAGTTAGGTTATTTTGATGGAACTGACGAAACCAAGGATCCATATGGAAATAGTCCAGCATATCGTGCATCCAGCCCATATTCCATTTCAAGTTAAAACCCAAGCCGCCTGTATAGGTAGGCCAAGAAACCATTGGCCAAGCGGTAGATTCTTCGGCAATAGATAGCACCCCAGGAAAATAACTAAAGAGAAGACTATTCACCTGACGTAAAAAATCCGCA
>NZ_JBZNBU010000339.1:0-42413 GCF_058530065.1 Waterburya sp.
ATGAAGTATTTTTTAGCTACCTGTCGCCATCCTTGAATGCTAGTAATTTTATCTTTCCAGTCAGGAGCATCTTTCTCTTCATCATTTCCTCTCTCTCTCAAAAAGGACGAAGGACAAGAAACCTTCGTCTTGAATCATTTAATTAAATATCGAGTGAAGACTTAGATGATTTCTCCATAATTTCGACTGTTTGAGCTTCATCAGGGCGAATACTACCAGAAGAATAACCTGCGATCCAGCCAAGAGATAAACTAGCAATAATAGCTAGACTTAAAGCTATTTTACGATCGCAAAATTTATAACTAAAATCAAATATTTTTTGCCAAATATTACTATTAAAATTTTTTTTAAAGTGTTTTTTGGCAGATTTTGCTGATGGTACAGACTGTTGAAGTTGCGATTGCTGTTTTTCCAAAAGTTTATATATTCGTTCTGGTGTTAACCCATTAATTCTTTCTTCTTGAATTGCTTCTAATTTTTCTTTTAAAATAGCTACATTTTTGAGCTTTCCATTAAAAATAAATAGATTAGTGAGTATTAGCTCTAGGTCGTCTACTAAAGAATCTAATTCAAATTCTATTTTTTGCAGTTCAGAAGCTGAAGTATAAAAATTATATTTAGCCAAGCCTTTATTTAAAATATTAGTTCTACTTTTTAATTTTTCTAATTTATCAGGAAGTAGTTTTAATTTATGTTTAATTGGCTCAATTTCTGGAGTTAAGCTCAGACAAGACTCAAGAATCGGAATTAAACAGCTTATTTGACGCTGAATATTTTGATGGTATTTTTTTTTCATTGGATTGTTGTCTAATATTTCTAAATTAATTATTACTAATGACGAAAGACAGAATAGATACAAGAAGGTTACCATAGAGATATTTTTGATTGTGCTTGTGCTTAAAAATATCTTTTTTAATTTCTACTAATTAGAACGTTCGGTGTATGCTTTTTTCTGATCTATACTATTAAAGAAGTAATAGTTGTAGAGTAATACTTCTAAAAAATGTAATTAGTAGTTAAGAAAAGCGATCGCTTTTGCAATGAATTTCAAGCAATATGCTGTTCGGCTGCTAGTCTTTTTTAAGAGTTAAAAAAAATATATTTCATCATTTATTGATTTAGCATTTTCAATATATTATTATTTATAAGTTACTGTATTTTTCAGAAAAAAATAGAGAATACTAACTAAATTATATTATTCTTATTTAATGTCGTTTTACAATTATTTCGAGCGATTGTGTAAGTCATTTTTTATTTATTTGACTATCAACTAATATTGTTATTTTAGGAAAAACTTAGATCAAATTACTTCTATCGAGAGGTGTAGATATAAACCAATTCATTTAGTGTATTCAACTAATAATTTTTAAGATAATTCTGATAATTTATCCTTTGAATGATTAAAATTAACTACATTTTTCAATCTGCTTCGATGAGAAATTCTTTTGGGTCTAACTTGTGGTGGTTCTGCCAGTATTATAATTATTACTGTACTATTTATCTCAATATCTGTACTGTAAATACACCTTTTAACTTTAACTCGAACAATTTTTTCAATTAATTCTTCTATTTTTACTTTCAAGGAAGAATCTAAACATCTTCTTACTTGATGTAATAAATGTAAATATGATGCTTCTAATAAAAGTTTTTCAATCGGTGTTATTACTTCTTCACAGAAAATAAAAATTTTATTTTCAAATAAATGACACTTTACTTTACTTGCTCGATGGGTAAACTCTTGGTGATATAAATTATTGACTTTTTGAGAAATATCTCGTTCTATCTGTCCTACTGTTGGATAACAATCTTGATTTTGTTTGAAGCTCATAAACTTGATATTTTGCGATTAATGAAAATAACATCAGACAAGTCACAGAAAAATTTAATGCCGATCGCCTTCTATTCTTTGAACACAATACTCAAAAAAGATAGTGTATATTTAGTTGTGTAACTACACAGTAGTCAAGTTAAAAAGTCCATACATCTTTATTTAGATAGAGATCGAGATTAGATAATCTTGAAATAGTATTTTCTACAACTAATTTCTATCTTTTTATAGATTCTTATTTGCGTTATTTCCGAGACAATTCACTTTAATACTTAGTAGTTAGCAAACAATTGTCTGAATCTAATTCTTTTGCTCCTATCGGTTGGCAAGGTATTGTATTACGCTTAGGCATCGCCTTAATGGTTGGTGTAATTATTGGCTTGGAAAGAGAAACCAAAAGTAAGCCCGCAGGATTAAGAACTAATATGTTGGTTTGTTTTGGTTCGGCATTAGTTGTGCTTATTCCCATCGAAATAGGTGCAGCGCAGCAAAACTTAGACGTTTTAGGGCGTGCTATTTCTGGTGTGGTAAGTGGTGTGGGTTTTATTGGGGGTGGCACAATTTTACGAGAATCTAGAGTTAAAGGCTTAACTTCGGCAGCAGCCATTTGGGTTTCTGCTGCTCTTGGTATTGCTGCTGGTTGTGGCTTGTGGATTTTAAGTTTAGTCGGAGCTTGTGTTACCTGGGTAATTTTGCGTGTTTTAGACAGGTGGGAGAAGTATTTATAAATAAGAAAAATAGAAATCCGAAAAATCTATCTTTTGTTAGATGAAATTACTAATTATCCTCATTAAGCTAAGTCGGGTAAATTATATATATTATTCATGCAAGAAATTATAGAAAGAGCCTTATATTTAAAACAAAAGTTAGTTAATTTTGTTTATGATGCTGAGGGAGAAATTGCGATCGCTCTAGAAAGTTATGTAGCCAACAATAGTAATAAAAATAGCTATGGAATCAAACAGCAAAGCCTAATAATCGATCTCTTTATTATTGAAGAAACAGTAAATCAGAAAACAATTTTAGAGCTATTTATAGCATCAACTAAAAATTTAGATATTAAAGATATCGAGTTGATTAAACTATGGCAAAATAATTTTGTCGGCTTATTTGAAATTACGGCAGTTCAAGGCGATATTTATCAATTATTTAACTGGTTAACCGCCAAAAAATACCAAGTCTATAGCCATTCTCAGATACCAGAAAAGGAAAAAAGTAGATTGCAGCCAGGGGAAATAATCTTAACTATTCTTGCTCCTATCAACAATTCAGCATGGTTTATTTTCAGCGATTTAATTATAAAAGGTAAACTCAGCAAGCCAAAACTTGCTGTGGCAATCGGCGAATTTCGAGATAACTATGCCAATTTTCTGTATGCTGATGCACCAGAGCTATTAGAACAAGCCTGGAAGTCTGTAGCAGTATATCATCAAGAATTTATCGATTATATGGGTACTGATAATTTAACTTTACCTGGATCTAAATTAGAGCAAAAAATCAATAAGCTTCGGCAAAAGATGACCCAAAAAAGATTAGCAGAAGCAGGTATCAATAGCGAAAAATCTTTATCAGAAATATTATCAGAATCAGGTACAGATAAAGCGAAATTTTACGATCGTGCTGATATGTTAGGTGTCGATCCAGAAACCGCAGAAAAAATTGTTAAAAACAAAGATAAAATTTCGATGGTAATGCCCAAAGTGGATTTACCTTCAGAAATCAAGCAAGCAGAAACCGTTACCGTATTTTCTCATCCTCAATGGGGTCAAACATTTTTACCAAATTTTGCTAAATTTACCAATTTATTAAGTAGCCCAGAATCTCTACTAACAAAAAATCTCGATCTGGCTCTGCAATATATACACAAATATCTAGAAAAATCTGAAGCCAACTATTATATTTGGCAGCAATTAAAACAAAAATATCCCCAAAATCTGACAAAAATTTTACAAAAATATACCAACAAAAATAATTTTAATCTTGAGTTGGATCTAAATAATTTATTATTGAACTATGGCAAAAAATCTAATCCAGAATTACCTGAAATCGCTAGTGTACCCATACATCTAAATGATTTATTTGAATTAGCAGTAGCACAAGTACAAAAAAATAAGTCTAAAACTAAAAAGAAAAAGAAAAAGAAAGGATTTATGAATTAATTCCCTAAATAGCTTGATGAGTAATATAAATGCCGTAGGAAACCTACGGCAATACATTTTGACTTTCATACTGTGAAAGCTAAGACTTGTTTTGGATTAGATGATAATTTTAAATTACTGTCATACTACTATTTAGTTACTAAGCACTGCGACGAGTTAATAGACCCCAAATAAATATCAGTAACATTGCACCAAGTACAGCAAAGATAATACTTGGAATAGTCAAAGCCCCTGCTGAGGCGGCGGCTGCCCCCGAACTACCTAATAAACTCTGACCGATAAAGCCCCCGACTAACGCACCTAAAATACCTAATCCTATAGTAGCAATGATACCACCACCTTGATGACCAGGATAAATTAGTTTTGCCAATGCGCCTGCAATCAATCCTAATACTAACCAAGCTAAAATACCCATATTTAATTTTCTCCTGAATTTAATATTTACTTGTTTTTTTAAAGGTTTTATTGAGTTACAATCAAAATACCTTTTATTTACTTGCTACAATCAGAATATCAACTTTATTAAATAAACTCTTCTATCTAAAAGTAGATATTTATTAGATGTATATTTAACTAAATACTTTTTTATTTGGTTAATCTGGCTTTCGTGTATTAGCTCTTGGTGAACTAACAAACAAAAATCTATGTTTTAACTTTTTGACAAACTTTTAAATACGAAATACATCGACAAAAATCTGCTTTTTTACTTTCAATCTTTGTCGATCTGGAGAATCATAAAAAACCATCAAACTATCGTTCTTATCTAAATAAGAATATAATGCTAATCCTTCTGCGTGGTCTGAACCAATGGTAAAAGGCAGATCGAATAAAGGAATTAGATCGCCATTGTCTGGGGAGTGAAAAAGCTCGTCTAAATTCTTCAAAGCCTTTTTCCACCTAAATACTGTCATTTCTCCTTCAAGAGCCATTGTTGGTCCTGCAAGGATTATCATATCTTTGCCTTTAATACATAATTCTCTGATTCCCAAGCCATTGAGATCGAAGAAGTGCTTTTTGTATCTTGCTCCTTCATCAGTAAACTGTTTGAAAGTTAGTATTCCTGGTTCACTAGACTCTAGTTCTAATTCTAAAATTATTGCCCATCCCCGTAGCACGGGACCTCGTAAACCTAAAAATAATTTATCTCCCGCTACTGCTAAACCTTCGATATCCAAACCATTATCTTTAGAAGGAATCGCTGCGTTGATAAATGGTTGTAGATGACGATCTTCTTTTAAAAGCTCATATAATATATTGCGCTCTTCAGTAGTTTGTAAACAACCAGCAATTAATTTTTCTCCTGCCACTGGTGAACAAGATTTGACTAATTCTCCATCCATTAAAGGAATTCTAGCTAAAATAAACCGATTGAGATCGGTAGTGATTGTTGCCAATCTCTCTAAATTTTTAGCATCACTTTTATCTTTGACTTTTTTGCGCTTAGTGCTGTGAGAACCAGTCAACCATAAATAGCCATCAGCATAATCCATGCCTTCAATATCAATTTCATCATCGGTATTAAATAAATCGATGTAATCTTGGAGCAAAAAACGTCGATGTTTGCCATAACTATGACCGCCGATTGGTTCGAGACGTTCGACACCAATCATTTCATCCGAACCCACCCATAAATAGCCATCTGGCGAAAAAGCAGCAGCAGAAATATCTGACACCACATCACTAGCTCTAGCTTCAAAGTTGAGTAAGATGCGACTTAGTAGAAAATAGGGTAATTTAGACATAAGTAGTTGTGCAAAATTAATTGGATAGTTGAGATTGGGTTTAGGGGTTAGGGGTTAGGGGTTAGGAAAATATGGAATATACAAATAATTCTGCTTAGGTACATATCAATTAATTGTTTGCGGTCAAGATATATAATTGTTGTTACGCACTCATTGATCTTCGGAGGCTGGTTAAAGTAATTCGAGCATTACATGCGGCGAACTATGCGCCTTTGTTTGCGCCTTTCGGCGACGCGGGGTCTCGAATTTAAGGGGAAAGGGTTAAAGGATAAATTAGTCTACTTTCATACCTGCTTGAAAATATTATTTTTTCGTTGTTATGCGTAAGGTCAGATATATAAGTTAAATCAAACCCTAAATAAATAAATCTATCTAGATAAATATTTCCGTTCTTCTTTACAAGACTTAATAATATTTTGTCTATCTTTTGCAGGATGAAAGATTGACATGATTGTTTTGCAATGAAAGTAGAATAAACAATCTCTAATAGGTCTATAAAACTTTTAATTAATATAATGACGCAACGATCGCCTTCGACAGAATTAGAATCTACTTGGGGAAAATTTTCCACTCAACAAGCAGCCGAAGCAACACAAATTAAATTAAAAGAAGCTGGTATTACTTCTGGAAGAAGCAGATAGACGATAGCAAGAAAATTAGTTATTAGTCGTCAAAAGTCCGAATGATTCGAGGAATTTATAATCGCCACAATAGTGACTTATGCAAACTACTTTAGAAGTACGTTGGTTTGTCAGAGGGATGCCACCAGCAGTAGTGCAAAGGTGGTTTAAGTTTAAATGCCCAGGGAAATTATTGGCAGAAGAACCAGAAACCAGAGAAGATTTATATGCTTGTCGAACACCTGAAGACATTAAAAAGTTTAGCGCGATCGCATCTAACATTACCAACCCCACAGCTATTAACCTCAAATTACGCGAGGAAAATCTAGAATTAAAGCTGCGTCAAGCTGAATGGAACAATCAACAATTTGGTAATCTCAAAAATTTTGCTATCTGGTGGGGAAATATCGAACAGTGGTCTAAGTTAACCGAACAGGAGTTAAAAGATTCTGGTTTATCTGTCCTCAACTTAATACCCAAAACTAACTGGATTCCCGTTTATAAAAAGCGGGAGCAAAAATTAGCAGCAAATGTGAAAAGTGAGTTGACTTGGCTGAGAAGCGATCGCGAATCTTGGTGGAGCGTGGCATTTGAAATGAGCAAACATACTCATGATAGAGAAAAAAACAATTATTTCAAACAAGTAATCGATCGCGCCTGTCAATCTTACTATGGACCCAAGTTATCAGCAGACAATTCTTATAGCTATAGTCAGTGGCTGCTTGAACTGTATCCTCAAACAGTATTCTACAATTAAGTATCTATGCAAAATTAATTTCTTGGTTGAGGTTGGGAAAAGGTTAAGGGATAAAGGGAAAAGAAGAACTAGAGTGTGTAATTAAATTTGCTTTACTACTTAGCTTGAAAATAGAAGCTCAAACAACTTAAATTCTTCAACAGATTTATAACTTTAGTTGGAGGAATTAAAACTGATTAGTTAGTTATTCTGAACCCAAAGGTAAATAAATAGTAGGGCAAAAGAATAATTGATAAATCATAAATAATCATTTCTCATTATTTGAGTTTTATCAGTTATTTTGTCTACTTACTTACTTTAATAGTTTACGGCATTATTTTTTTAAAACTTAAAATTAAATTTTGTTTTTAAGCTATTTACTATTGCAAAACAACAAGGTAATTTCGACATAAATCATCATGATACATTTAACTTATCAGGCAATTATTCGTTTCAATTCTTTTCTTAAAAAGATTCAAATTAAAAAATTTTTAACAACTGTGTTATTAGGAGCAATCTTATTAACCAATGGCGTTAGTAGTTATGCGACTAATGGTGAAAATGCTGCTGATAATATTAGTAATAAGGTATTTGAGAGCAATTCTGAACGACCAACTACAACTCGTGAATGGAGACAAGAAGCCCGCGAAACTGAAGGTGATCCTCTAGAAAGAGCCAAGGAAATTGGTAAAGAATCGGCTCAAGCAATAAAAGAATGGGGAAAACTTTATCCAGATGTTGCGGATAGAACTCTTCCTGATGATTTGAGTTAAACAAAATTCAGAAGTTTAGATATTTAGGTTAGGATGTATTAGATAAAATACATCTTAATTTTTTTATCAGTTCATGGCGAGTATGTATCTGAAACAAGTTTAGGTTTTGATTTTCAACCGTGGCAAGATAGAAATATTTTAGAATTACCTGATTACGGAGTTTTCTTGGCTCATTTGTAGATATAGACATTAGTTAAAGGTTGATTGGCTAATAATCTGTGAAAGAATTTGCTTTCGAGAAGTTTTAGGCAATGAAAATAGAAGAATTAATATTAATTCTGTAGTTATAAATAAACTTTAAAAAAATAGAGTTATTTTTTTAAAGCTATGACTAAATAAGTAGTTACAAGCGATCGCCCTTATTTAAATGCGATCGTTATTCTCTATCAAAATTCTACTCTTTAAAATAAAGTCAAGTATCATGACAATTTTGCCAGGAAAAGCAGTATCCTAAATGTCAAACCAGGAGAAGGTAAAATTATTACCCTTAAGGGTGAAAAGCTAGGAGTTTATAAAGACGAGACAGGAAAAGTCACCGCAGTTAATGCTACTTGTCCTCACCTAGCCTGTATTGTCAACTGGAACAGTGCTGAAAAGATTTGGGATTGTCCCTGTCATGGCGGGCGTTTTACTTGTGAAGGTAAAGTTATTCAAGGTCCTCCCGTAAAAGATTTAGAACAAAAACTGCTGTCTTATTTTCTGAGGCAACAATTAAAATCTAGTTTATCTCTACGGAATATGCATAATTTTTGATTTTAAAAAGTAAATTAGATTGTCACTAAATTTTTAGCCAAAGATTAAGATATGCTTGTCAACAATTTTAGGAAAACAGTCAATGCCGAAAAAGTCAGAATCTCGGCTACAGTAACTTGGGAGAATTGCGATCGTCCGTCTCAAGAAGTCTTTTTTGAAACCAGCGTCAAGTTCGCAGATGATTTCTATCTCAACCCTAATTCATGGTTATTGTGTTGTACCTTAGCAGCAATGCGTTACGGCGAAACCAGAATTGCCCTAGACAAGCCAATTTCTCCAGAACTCAAAGACGGTTTAATCAACTCAATGAAGTGCCTAATCGATTGGCATGGAGGCAAACGAAAAGTAATTGCAATTGAAGCTCCTTTGGACACTGAAGTTTCTTTTAGTTACAAAAAGCCCCGCGCAGCAGGATTATTCTCTGGGGGAATCGATGCCTTAGCAATGGTCAGAGAAAATCAACTCAATTTTCCAGTCGGTCATTCCCGACGGATTCAGGATGGCATTTTAGTTTATGGAGTTTTACAAGGTGAAAATGAATACGATTCTAGTTTCCAAAATGTAATCGATGCGGTGGATACAATGGCGCAGGATGGGGGATTGGAATTAATTCAAGTACATACCAATGCCTACGCTCATTTTCGGGATTTAGATCCAGACTTTAGTTTCTGGCGATTTGAATATCATGGTTCGTTTTTGGCTGCTATCGCCCATGCTTTTGCGCCTCGATTTAGCGTAGCTTCGATCGCTTCTACCTACAATTTGGCTAATCTAGAGCCTTGGGGTTCACATCCATTGTTAGATCCCCTATACAGTACTACTGACCTTCAGATTCGTCACGAAAATGCTGCCCTTTCTCGACTAGAAAAAACTAGGTTAGTTGGAGAATGGGATGTTGCTCTCAAAAACTTGCGAGTGTGTAACGAAAAGGAAAGCTATAGTCAAGGTAATTACAACTGTGGCAACTGTGAGAAATGCGTCAGAACAATGACGGCTTTTTTGGCACTGGTTTACTAGAGCGAATTCCGACTTTCAAAGAACACAACGTTACCAAGGATAAGCTAGTCCAAACCTGTTATCTAAGTGATAATTACGAAGAGAATTGTTATCGAGAACTGATCGAACCGCTGCAAAAAATTGGTCGTGATGATTTGGTTGAAGGTATCGAGCAGATTATCCGACGTTATCGCGAACAAGATTTTAAGGGCATTGCCAAACGGATCGACCGTGTTTTGTTTAATGGCAATTTGTTGAGTATTGGTAAACGGCTTAAGAGCAAGTAAGTCTGGGAGACACGACTTGGCAATTTTGGATTTTGAATAACGAGAAGTGGTCATTTAAGACTCACTCACAATTGCTAAAAACCTAATCCTGTCGTCACAGTTACTGAATTTTGCCAACTCGTGTGGGAGAAGCTTATACCAATTCTCTATAACAATGCACTAAATAAACTTTAAAAACTAAGAACTAATACCAATTCTCGAATACAACGAGAGACTTCGGTTGTGGCAGGGGATAGGGGTTAGGGGTTAGGGTGTAGGGAAAACAAAGGTTGTGGTTTTTTGGTTAAAAGAGATAAATGTCTTGATGTCTCCAGACACTTTTGAGAATTGGTATAAAAACTAAAAACTACGAACTAGTAAATTTTCCCAGAGAGCTATTCAACTGAAAACGGCTGTAAGTGCAACTTCAAGGAGAAATGGTATTATGGCTTCAAGCTTAAAGTTACCCCAACTAACTTCTGTGAGGAGTATCTTCAATATTTACAAACTAAAAACATGGAAAGCAATGCCGTTATTCCCCTCTAAACTGTAGTGAGGTAAATTTTCCAGTACACTGTCTCTTTCATTAACGTCAATGGTAAATAGGTGGGAGTCAGATAGAGTACTGTACATACGATACACAGGAATGGTATTTAGTTCTTCTCTCTCTTCGGAGAAGGCATAGTATTTGATTCCTTCAAAGTTATAGTTGCTGAGATTTTCGGCAATAAAGTTTCTTTCTACTTCATCCATTGTATATAGATGAGAACCTGTAGAAGTATTGAAGAAACGATAAACTGGGCGAGATCCTTCAATGACATTTCCCGTGAGAGTGTCTTTATTGTCATTTAAGACAGTGAATTTTTCCCCCTCGTAGTTGTAAGCGAGTTCCCCATTATCGCTTAGTTGTCGTACCGTGGAGATTTCTAACGCATCGGTAGTATAAAGATGGAAGCCTTTTTGATATTGGAAGAAACGATGCACGTCAGTAAAGTCTGGTTGTCCTAAAATAGTCATCTGGGCGTTGGCATAGTCGTTTTTGCCATCGGTAATAACATAGGTAAATTGTGCTTCCCCATCAAAATTGCCATCGGGAGTATAGGTTAGGGTGTTGTCTTGGTTGATAGTGACGTTATTGGCTTCAATGATTTCTCCATTATCAGTGACTTGCCATACTTGAGTAATGGTGAGGTTATCGTTATCGAGATCGAAATCGTTAACCAAAGGTGAGATCGCAATCGGATTTAGATTGTTGAGATAAATTAGATCCCCTTCTGCTACAGGAACATTGTTATTTAGATCTAGAGTGAAGGTAGGATCGTTAGCAGTATTTTCGTTGATTGCCTCATTGTTGGTATTGATATTGTTTAGAGATTGAACTGTTACGGTTGATGGGGTATCGATCGCAGCACCCTGACTGATTTGTTGGATTTGGGCGATCGCAACTGCTTTGGCTTGAGGGGTTAAATTAGTATTTGCCAGGATGTCATCTATTTCTTGATTGCTTTGAGCGATGGCATTGGCAGGATTTACAGTCGGTGCATTACTGGAATTTTCTCCATTGACACTAGCACCCTGAGAAACTTTTGGTATCAGGCGATCGATATTGTTAGGGTTACTCAGATCGAAGGTAGAGGAATTATTGCCATCGTTATTTAAAACAACATTGCCACCAGTGGGAGGGTTTAAAGATCTTGTAAGGCTTTCAATTACGCTATCTGAGGTTGCCAGGCGATTATTAGGATCGGAGTCGATCGCATTGGTGACACCGACAATAGTACCCTGGATTTTAGCTTGTTGGGCAAATACGGTAATGCCGTTAGAATCTCCTTGTTGAATGGCTTCTAGGGAATCGTAGGTAGTCAGATCGATATCTGCTGGCAGATTTAATCTGGTTTTGATAATTGTTTGTGCTTCATCAAAACTCATCCCAGGTTGTGCGAGGAGTTTGGTAAGGAAGCTAAAGGGATTGAGGCTGAATTGAGGCAGATCGAGGGTTATCTCGGCGGGTAGGATCTGGCTGCCTATCGCTATGGCTGCATCGTTGAGAGTTGAGTTACTATTATTGGCGATCGCATTTATTTCTTGATTGTTTTCGGCTATGTCGGTTGCCGTTAAGCGAATTAAAGCGGGAGATAGGTTAAAGTCGGCTTCTCGTTGTTGAGTGCGATTTATAGCTTCTTCGATAAAGCTTTCCACAGCCAAAGTATTATTAAGATCGATGGCATTATTGTTATTTAAGCGATCGGCAATTAGATCTATTACTAGTTTGCTTACTGTACTGTTATCTAAATTAGAACCATCGGCGATCGCTTGGGTAGTTTGGAAGACGAGATTTTGGAATTTTGCTTGTTGGGCAAATACGGGTAAACCGTTGTTATCTCCCAAGGTTATGGCAGCTAGAGGATCGTAGTTGAGTAAATCGACATTAGTATCAAAGCCCAGATTGGATTCGATTTTGGTTTGTGCTGTGGCAAAATCGGGTTGCATCAATTCCGCAATTAAAGTAGTTAGAGGAGAAGCATAGGCTTTATTGGGATCTGTCGCTTCGCCACCAATGGTAATAGTTTCGGGAATGACGATTAAAGGAGTAGTGAGGGGTAAGTTGGTGGAAATATCTACGCCACCGATAACCATAATTTGTCCTTCTTGGGGATCTATCTGATTATTTTGGTTGACATCAAATTCAAAAGCGGGAATATCTAATTCGTAACTGCCATCCACATTAGTTACAGCAAAAGGTTCGTTACTATCCTTGAGTTTATTAAAGTTAGCATCGAAAAATACCGTACCCCCAGCAATATAACCATCCGCACCAACACCCACACTATTACCACTCGCACCGAGATTGAAACTAATTAGGGGGAAGGTAGCAAAGTGATTGCTATAAACCGTCTGACGGAAAGCCTGTACTTCCGCACCGAGGAAGGCTTCCACTTCTCCTGCAATATTAAACAATTCCCAGGGAGTATCGATCCGCGAAGCAATTTCCCTAGCGCGAATTCTGCCATCGCTAGTGCCGTTATTTTCCCCTACGTCTATTAGATCTACTTCAATATTGCCCTGAATACCTCCCGTGATATAGCCAGAAAGTGCCACCAAGTCGATACCGCCACCAATAGCCAGGGAAGCATTTAAAGTAATTTCAGGTACATCCGCACCCGTACCATCGGGATTAATGCGATCGCTGATATAGAAGCCTTCAAAGGTACGATAGGATTCTTCGGGGGCAAAACCCAACCGTTGCCATTGGGATAAACCCAAAGTATCAAAACCAAAAGTTAGATCCGCAGCGATATCGATATCTCCTGCTAACAATGCCGAGAAGGGAGGAAAGATAGGAATGTTTTGGGATAGACTCAAGCCAACTTCTAATTCTGGTACGTCGTAGCTAAATAAAGGCACGTCGGTTTTGCTTAGAAGCAGATCGATCGCCGTGTAGGGATTGCTAATTAAAGAAATATCGATCGCGCTATCTTTGGTAAAGCCTTGGGCGATTTGTTTTTGTTTGCCTCGGTTGCCATTACTGGGGAGATTATCGATCTCGGCGTTGACATCTGCTACATTGCCTTTTGCTTGAGGGTTAACGTTGCTAGGATCGCTATTGGGATCGGTAGCGTCAAATTCTCCCAGATCGAACGAACCTAAAGGAATAATTATAGACTCGGCATCGGTGGAAGCAATTAATTCATCGAGATCGAAGATTTTATCTACTGCATCGACAAAACCCGTACTTACCCGACTGTTAGGCAAAGCTGCGACTAATTCTAATAAAGAGATTTCGCCATTATTATTGGCATCTAGTTTTACGCCAAATAAGCTATCGATACCCAATGCTTCTAGTAGTTTAGTGTCGGTATTGAGTACGTCAATAATCGGCTTCAGGGGTTCGAGAATATCGCTAATGTCACCGATTACGGGTTCGGCAAAATCGCTAATAAACGTACCTAAATCCACTTCTACATTGTTAAAACTAATCCCAGGCTGACTTAAATCCTGAAATTCGCCATTTTCGTCGTAACCAAAAGCATCCCAACCAATTGCTAAGTCAAATAGGAAATTAGGTAAGAAATTATCCGTTCCTTCAATGCTAGTTTCGGCACTGAAGCCAACATTTACCGCACCATCTAATACGGGAGTATAAACTTCTTCCGATTCAAAATCTCGTTTTAATTCCGCAACGGTGAGGCGGTTATTATCTTGTTTGGGAACTAATCTTTTGTCGTTATTGTTAATGTTTTCGGTATTATAAGCGGTATCTAGATTGAGTTCTTCTTGTAATTCCGTAAATCCTAAAGCCTCTAACTCCGAATCACTTAAGGCTTCATAAATACCATCATCATTGGGCAGTACGAAGTTAAACTCCTCCCCTTCATCCAATTTATTGTTATTGTTGCTATCTTCAAATTCAATAGCAGGGAGATTGTCTAGATCTTGCAAGGCAAAACCAAATTCAATTCCTGCTGCGGTGGGATTTTCGGCATCGTTAGCTAAATCTAGTTGCAGCAAACCCATGCTACCAGAAGCATTAAAACCATCTTCCAGCACCAAATTAACTCCCGTAGTCAACTCGGTTTTATCCGTATCGAGGAAGAAACCAAAGTCTTTATGGATGCCAAAACTAAGATCCAAACCATAGTCGAAACTCAATTCGGCATTACCATCGAGATTTAAACCCAAGGCGGGTAAACCCAAATCTCCCGAAAGATCGATCGCGCCTAAATCGTAAACATTACCTATAGATATATCAAAAGTAGTCTCGCTAAACGAAACATTGCTAGCTACTTCCACATCTAAATCGATTCCTTCTAAGCTAAAAGCATCTGCGATCGCATTTTTAAGTAAATTTTCTAAATCTGATTGGGTTAAATCTCCCGCACTGTTTAACTGATTGACTACCGCATCCTTAAACGTACCGATAAAATCAGGGGCAAAGTCTGATAATTTTCCAATTAAAGGAATCTCAATTCCTAATAATTCCTCGGTAATAATCTCCTCTATTTCTGTTAATACCGACTCCAAACCCGACGCAGTTTCTTGAGAGTCGATAATCTCGGCGATGTTTACTGTAATCGTTTGGCTGGGATAATTGGGGGCAGAAATAACAATATTGCTGCTATGATTCCCTTCTACTGTTGAATCATTTACCGCATTTACATTAACAGCCTGGAAATTATTATAGTTGTCGGGAGTAAAAGTCAGATTGCCAATGGGTTCGAGTTGCCCGTCAGTAGCAAAGTTGAGAGTAACATTACCACTAGGAGGAGTTGTTAACGCCACAAAGATGCGATCGCTCGTTCCCCCTTCTTCTACTTTAGTACTGTCTTCTGTTTCGATAATGGCAATGCCGTTACTATCATTAGGAATAGTTAAAAAGCGATCTTCAATAGTTATATTTGCACTGGAATTATTGGGGTTTACGCCATAATTCGATCCATCTCCAGTAAGACTAATAGGAATAGTCTCTCCGTTATCGCTATTAACATCGTAGAGTGCGTCAACATCGATATTGGCTGAAGTTTGCCCTGCGGGAACAAATACATTACTGGGAACTAAAGCATTATAGTCATCTCCTGCCGTAGCACTACCACCTACGGTATAGTTAACCACCAAACCACTATTGGGGGCGGGTTTATCTAAAGTGACAACAAAATTCCCCGTATTTCCTTCGGCAATAGTCGGAGTACCCGCAGCAATACTTACTTCTGGTTCGTCATCCTCAATAGTTAAGCTAGCACTAGTACTAATCCCTAGCTGATAATTCTCCCCAGTCAACAATTCAACCACTACCGTTTCATTGGGATCGAAGAAAATATCGTCAATCGGATCGACTGCCAGATCTACCCTAGTTTCTCCCGCAGGAACAAAAGCAACACCGCTTAAAGCAGCATAATCCACCCCCGCAACGGCACTACCACCAATACTGTAATTAACTTCTAAAGGAATGGGAAAAGGCGAACTGAGTTCTAAAGCAAAATTCCCCGCAACTTCATCCTTCTCTTCAGGAACATTCCCCAAACTAATAGCAAGAGTAGGAATAACTAACTTAGCAATATTGCCATAGACGGCATCATTATTCTGAAAGCGATCGAAACCCACAAAATTACCGCTAGCATTACCCGCATCGTTACTAGTAAAAACTAGATTCGATCCGCTAATCTTCGCGCTACTATCCCGAATAAAAACCGCACCGCCTCTACCTTCGCCATCGTTACCGCCATCACCTCCGTCAGCATCGTTACTGCGAAAAGTGCTATCAATAATCGTCAGGTTGGCATTAGAGTTAACAAAGATAGCACCGCCCAAACCAGCACCACCGCCACCTAAACCGCCCGAACCGCCAGCACCCGTAGACAGAGTTCCACCACCGCTTCCCGAATTACCGTTAGTACCATCTCCACCAAAAGTACCCCCAGAACCTCCAGATCTACCCGAACCATTACTAATACTGCCGATGCCAGTGCCTCTACCACCGCCACCGCCGCCACCGCCACCGCCAGCACCAAAACCGCCATTACCACCAAAACCGCCATTACCACCGCCAGCACCATCGCTACCGCCACCACCGCCACTGCCACTATTTCCGCCTACGCCAAAACCGCCCGAACTACCATTATCTCCAGTACTACCGCGATCTCCACTAGTACAGACTCCTAAAAAGCGACTGCATTCCCCACCATCGCCACCACTACCGCTACTACCATCTCCTCCATCATTACCATTGGCATTTACACCACCGCCTCTGCCACCAGAACCACCTCTACCGCTAGAATTCCCGCCAACAGCATCATTATTTTCCAAGGTGACGCGATCGATAATGACTGAGGAATTGCCATTAATCAAGATTGCCCCACCATAACCCAGGTTGCCCCCCTTACCGCTACTGCCACTACTCCCTTGATGTCTCCCATTAACTAGATTGAGATCGACAAAACTTACATTTGCCCCATTAATCGTAAAAAGCCTGCCAGAATTCGGGATAGTTATGCCAGGAAATACCGTTATACCTTCTACATTTCCATCTATAGTTACACCAGCACCAAAAAACTGAATATCGTTTCCTGCTTCGATCGCAAAAGAATGACCTACAATCGTTTGTCCGCTAATTTCACTCAGATCGATCGCATCCAACCCAGGAAGATTTCCCGCTTCTCGTATCGCCCAAGCTAAAGAACCTTCTAGATTGACATCGTTACTAGTATTAGTAACCTTAATTGCATCATTATTATTATTGCGATCGAACATCAAAGATACCTCTCTTTTTAATTGGTTAAAATAACCAAAACTAGTTTCCTAGTATTTACTTAGGATATCTTTTGAACCACCTTAGTAACCATAAAGTTCCAATAAAGTTACACAACAAGGTTGAATTTTAAATACAATTTAGTGCGATCGCCATTAAATTTTAGTCACTCGAACTAATTTGTATCAACAATTACCAATCATTTTTTTGATTTTTTTCTCATAATTTTATTAACATAAATCCCTCAAATATGATGTTTAAATTATCACCTTAGAGTTCTGAATCCCTATGGTTGAGGCGATAATTATTATTAAAATAGATCGATATATTTCCTCAAAGATCGATTAGGCTTCAAAAAATATTAAGTTATGTAACAATTAGATTAAAACATTAAGAATTATTGCTGCTTTAAAATCATTTTGTTAGGGTATTACTGCCATCAAACTAGGAGGTTTAATTGTAAATTTATTGATTCACAAAATATATTTACAAATTGCTAAAATTTTATTTTTCTAGCAATTATCCAATTCACAGTAGATAATTTAGCTTCTTAGCAAATACCTTCCAAACTAAAACTTTCTCATTATTTTGATGGTAAAAACACGGTTCGTCGAACAATTTTAGTGGGTGTCAAACAGCTTCAATTTCAATTGACATTTAGAACGTTTATCAAGGAGATTACCGATGAATTTAACAGGAAAAACAGCCTTAATTACTGGTGCTTCGAGAGGAATTGGCAAAGCAATATCTATCGAACTAGCCAAACAAGGAGTCAAACATTTAATTCTCGTAGCTAGAGATCGCCAAAAACTAGCTGAAGTAGCCAGAGAAATCGAAACCATTGGCACAAAGGTTACTACCCTATCTTTAGATTTAAAACAATTATCTTCCATTAACATTGCGATCGCTCAAGTATGGTCGATTCACAAACCCATTCATCTCTTAGTTAACTGTGCGGGAATTGCCCATCAGTCAGCATTTTTAGACACTCATGCCCATAAATTTGAAGAAGAGATTTCTACTAACTTATTAGGCATGATGAACATTACTCGTTTGCTGGCAAAACGCATGGCAAATCAAAAGGAAGGAACGATCGTTAATGTATCTAGTTTGATGGGTAAAGTAGCAGCACCAACCATGTCTACCTATTCAGCCACCAAATTCGCCATCGTCGGTTTTACTCAAGCTTTACGCAGCGAATTAGCCGAACATAACGTTCGAGTGGTAGCATTATTGCCCACCCTAACTGATACGGAAATGGCAAGAAATCTCAAACTATTTCGTTGGGTAACGCCCATGACTCCCGAAAAAGTCGCCCAAACTTTAGTGGCAAAACTATACAACAACTCTGGAGAAATATTAGTGGGATGGCAGAGTTATCTTGCGGTTTGGTGTCAAAGAATCTTCCCGCAGTTACTAGATAAAATCCTAATGCTATCCGCGCCAAGTGTTTGATACCAAATCGGGACAAGTTTCTAGTAAATTGAACAGCGATAAAAATTTAATTCTATAGGTTGAATTCAAAACTAAAAACCAATCGCTAAACAGTTAAATATCTATGTACTAAAGAATCAGTTAATTCTGAAGTTTTACCCTTAGCCACAATAGAACCCTTATCCATAATGAAAAACTTCTTAGCTAGCTGGCGGATAAAGTCAATCTTCTGTTCCACAACGATTACGGTTATACCTTTTTCGCGGTTAATTCTTCTTAAGGTATCTTCAATTTCTTGGACGATGGAGGGTTGAATACCTTCGGTTGGTTCGTCAAGTAACATAATTTTAGGATTGCACATCAATCCTCGTGCGATCGCCAGTTGCTGTTGTTGTCCCCCACTTAACAAACCTCCTTGACGGGAGAGATGTTCTTTCAGCATCGGGAAAAATTCAAAGATCTCGGAAGGGATACGTTTGCTACTTTTGCCACTAGCACTAGTACCGAGCTTTAGATTATCTAAGACAGAAAGATAGGGAATAATTTCTCTACCTTGAGGAATGTAGGCAATTCCTTGGCGCGATCGCTTGTAAGTAGGTGCTTTTGTAATATTTTTATTATTAAAAGTAAGGCTTCCTTTCGTTAATTTATTTAGACCGATAATACTCCGTAGTAAAGTAGTTTTGCCCACACCGTTACGTCCTAAAAGACCGACCATGTCTCCTTTGTTTATAGTCATGTCAACATCAAATAACACTGGAGTTTGTCCGTAGCCAGCAGTTAATTTATTTAGTTCAAGCAGCGACATCGATTTTTTCTCTTCCTAGATAAACTTCAATTACTTTCGAGTTATTTTGAATTTCTGTTACCGAACCTTCGGCGAGTTTTGCCCCTTGATGCAATACCACTATTCTTTCGGCAATTTGTTTGACAAACTCCATATCGTGTTCGATCGCCACAACGGCATGATTTTGTGCCAAAGTTTTGATAATTTCTCCCGTAGCGTGAGTTTCTTCGGGAGTCATCCCCGCAGTAGGTTCGTCCAGCAATACTACAGTCGGATCTTGGGCGATAACCATACCAATTTCTACCCATTGTTTTTGACCGTGAGATAAAGAAGCTACTGTAGTGGCAGCATTATTTAACAAGCCGATGCGATCTAAAACATCGATAATTTTATCTTTCTTATTTTTGGTCAGTTTACTAGTAATGGAATCAAAAATTCCGTGACTACCTTTAAGTGCCAAAAGGATATTTTCAAAGACCGTTAATTCGTTATAAACATTGGGATTCTGAAACTTACGACCGATCCCCATTCTGGCAATATCGTAGGGACTTTTATTAGTAATATCTTTACCTTGAAAATAAACATTTCCCGCTGCGACGGGAGACTTAGAAACGATCGCATCGAGTAAGGTACTTTTTCCCGCACCATTTGGACCAATAATCGTGACAATCTCGCGATCGCCTACTTCTAGATCTACTCCCTTGAGTGCCTTAAAACCAGAGAAGACTACTTGTAAATCTTTGACGGATAAGATGGGTTTCATTTTTTTGTTAGTTGTTAGTGGTTAATGGTTGTTTACTGTTAGAAGTTTTTTTATTGGTAAATAATTTTGCAACCGAACCGACTAAGCCATCGGGGATAAATAGAACAACGATTAGTAGTAATACCCCAACAACTAATTGCCAGTCTTGAGTGACTCTTTCGGCAGAATTTTGGATTTGACCCAATAAGATAGCTGCAATCAAAGGACCAATTAAAGTACCCCTGCCGCCAATAGCTACCCAGATAACTACCTGCGTACCAAAAGCTACTGCTAAATATACAGGGGAAATAAAGCGATTGAGAGGTACAAATAAACCCCCTGCGATACCAGCAATACCCGCCGATAAAGTCCAGATAAAGATCTTGAAACTGGCTACGTCATAACCCAGGTAAGAAATCCGATTTTCATTTTCTTTAATCGATCGCAAGATCAAACCGAAGTTAGATTGAGTCAGCCACCAACTACTTACTAAAACAAAGGTAGTAAATAGCAAAATCATCCAGTACAAACCATTTAAAGGAATATCCACCCCAAAGATACTCAACCGAGAAACATCAGTGATGCCGTTTGTTCCGCCAGTGTATGCTTGTTGGCTGATAAAAAAGGTGGTCAATGCCGAAGAGATTGCCAAGGTAATAATCGTAATATAGACCCCGCTGACCTTAGAACGAAAGATAAACCAGCCGATGAGATAGGCAAAAGCCGCAGGTACACCCACCATTGCGATCGCAGCTAGGGGAAAAAACTTCAACGGGGCAATAAACCAAGGCAATTCCGTCAAACCATTCCAAACCATAAAGTCGGGCAAGTCTACACCATAAGTATTACCCTCAGCCGAAAGATTCAACTTGAGATAGTATGCCATTGCATAACCACCCAGGGTAAAAAATACCCCGTGGGCAAAACTCAAAATACCTGTAAAACCCCAGACCAAATCTAGGGAGATAGCTAACGATCCAAACAACAGTAACTTGGCTAACAAAGATATCTGAAAGCTACCTACCACAAAGGGCAAGACTGCCATTACCAAAAAACTTATTCCCGTAACAATACCCAATTTCGTCGGATTTCGCGATCGCGTTGCAATACCAATTGTTGATTCAACCATAATTGTTAGTGGTTAGTGGTTAGTGGTTAGTGGTCAGTGGTTAGTGATTAGTGGTTAGTAGTTGGTAGTTTACCCGCGTTTTTGAACTGTAAATAAACCCTCTGGCTTGTAGCGAATTAAAATAATTACCGCAGCCAAAACAATTACCCTAGCGGTAGGATCGTTAAGTAAATAAGCAATCCCCGAACTAGACTCGCCAATTAAAAAGGCCCCTGCTAGAACGCCAATCAATTTATCTACTCCTCCTGTCACCACAGTCATCCAAGCATCGACTAAATAATCCTGTCCCATCGGTGGCGAGACACTTTTAAGGGAAGATATTACCGCCCCCGCTACGCCAGCCAAACCGCAACCATAAGCAAAGGTCAGCATATCAATCAAACTAGTATTAACTCCCAAACACTTTGCCATATCTCGGTTTTGAGTAACAGCCCGCACCTGACGACCAAGATCGGTTTTATTGAGTAAATAGCCTGTCAAAATAAGTAAGGCGATCGCAACTATAACGATGAACAGGCGATAATAAGAAATTGCGATCGCAGGAGAACCTTGGGCATCTTTTAACAGGGTTAAATTGCCCGATATGTAGGGGGGAGACTTCACATATTTTAGCTGTGCGGTGAAAATCAGCTTAATTACCCCCTGCAAAACAATACTCAGCCCCCAGGTAGCCAGTAATGTTTCTAAAGGACGACCGTATAGTCTGCGAATAATACTAATCTCCACTAATGCCCCAATTGCGGCAGTAATTAGGAAAGCAAAGGGAATGGTCAGCAGCAGATCCATATTAAAAGTAGACTGCATCCAAAAAGTGACATAAGCTCCTAACATAATAAACTCGCCGTGGGCTAGATTAATAATCCGCATTACCCCAAAAGTAATCGCCAAACCCAACCCAGTCAGCAACAAAATCCCTACCACTCCAATACCGTTAAGCAATTGGTTGCTCAACGCAACTATACTAAAAGCCTCGGCGGTTTCTTCTTGTGCCAAATAAAAAAACGAAAACAAATGTGCGTACATTGAATTACTTATTACTTATTACTTATTATTTATTACTTACGCACAAGTGCATTAGCAATTCGGAAGACAAACCAACAACGATCTTAAGTTTTTTCCAAATACTTGACCCCTAGATCTTTCTTCGTTTCCTTAATGGGGCTAGAGCGATCGTCGGGGACGGGGCGACTGCAAATCCTTCCTGGGTATAGGGTTTGACTCCAGGCGATCGGTTTGACGGCTGCGGGAGTGGCAAAAACGATTTCTGCTTGACCGTCTTCTTTCCACTTACCAATACGAGAATAAAGATAGCTGTGATAGTTGTCCGCATCCATTTTGACTAGTCCTTGGGGTGCTTGGAATTTTTGCCCCCTGGTAGCTTCGCGGATGGTTTGGGTGTTTAATTCACCACCACCTTTCAAGACATCTCGCATGGCTTGCGCCATGTAAAATGTCTGAATATAAGCAGCTTCCATCACTCCATTAGTGACGCGGTTATCGCCAAATTTTTCCTTGAACTGAGTTACAAAAGCCTCGTTTTCGGGCGTTTCTACCGTTTGGAAATAGTTAAAGCTGGTGTAGTGTCCTGCGGCATATTCCGAACCCATCGCCTGAATTTCTTCTTCAGTGGTGGGATATGCCATGATCGGAATCTGTTCGGCAGTAATTCCCGCATCCTTATACTGACGATAGAAAGCAGGAATGCTATCTCCGACCAAGTTACTCAAGACAAAATCGGGTTTGGCTTGCTTAATTTTATTGATAATCGTGATAAATTCTGTTGTCCCAAGGGGTGCATACTCATCACCTACTACTTTTCCCCCAGCCTTCTCCAATTCAGCTTTAGCAATACGATTGCTTTCTTTAGGATAAATATAATCAGAACCAATAAAGAAACCCTTTGGTCCAAAATTATCCTTGCAATAGGGTATGGAATCGGTTATTTGCTGATTGGGTGCAGCCCCTGTATAGAAAACGTTGGAGCTACATTCATTCCCTTCATAATAAACAGGATAGTAAAGAATCGAATCTTTTTCTTCAAAGACGGGCAACACTGACTTGCGACTGGCGGAAGTATAACAACCAAGGACGCATTTTACTTGGTCTTCGTCGATCAGACGCTTGGACATTTGATTGTACAAATCCCAGTCAGAGTTGGGATTAACCACTACTTTCTGTATTTTGCGTCCTTCAATACCTTCCCCGTTTCCTTCCCAAGGACCAGTACCAGTATTAATCTGTTCTAACGCCAAGAAGGTCGCATCTTGTAATGACTTTTCCACGATCGCGATCGTCCCCGTGGTGGAATACATTACCCCAACCTTAATCGGGTTTTCTCCCAGGTCTTCATCCCCCGTACTAGAAGCACCACCGCCACAGGCTGCCAGAACCCCCGTCCCTACTGCCAAAGAACTATATTTAAGAAATTTGCGGCGACTCAAACTAGAGAAAGTCGATTGATACTGTTTGTTCATGAATTTTTTTGATCGGCTAACAAAACTAAAACAATAAAAAAAAATTTAATTACTAGCTTGTAAAGTCAGATTGAGTTGGAATTATTGTTAGCAAAGCTTGACTTGTCTCTCATGAGAATTTAACAAAAATCACCAAAATAACTGCAGCAATTCTCAATCGTTAATCTCTAACAAGCTTAAATATGTAATTAAAAATATGAAATAAAATTGCAACATTTTCCTTGCTAAATATTGCTGGTACTAGATTGCTATTTGATATTAGGCAGCATAATCTTGTCTTTTTATTTATTTTGTTATCTATAATACAAAACAAAAAATTTTTTATCGTTAGCGTTATTTCAAAAGACGTTAGTAGCGTCTTCTTAAATTGTGACCTTGTCCGATCGGATTTTTCCCTAACTTAATTACTATCCCGAAGTCCTATACATTCTTGTTTTAAAGCATTTCATTTATAGGCTTGAAATTTTGGTTTTGGATTTTCTTCAAAACCTAATGTTGTGCTGTCAATTTCAATTTACTACCTAAGGGAGAAGCAAAAAAAACAAGCTCAAATATAGTATTTTACGAGTTTTCTTTTGAGAATAAAAAGTGAGAATAAAAAGTCATGAAAACAAGATTTTTTAAATGCAAAATATTAAAAATCAACTTTTTGTAGCCGATTTTACTTTTGCGATCGCCAGAAGCAATAATAATGCAAACATCCTCACATAAAACACACTTACTTATAGAAACAATATTTTTTGAGGGAAAACCAAGTAATTCACCCAAATCACCTCAAAAATAGTCAGAGAAGGATTGCTATTTAACTAAAGCAAAAAACCAAGCAATCTTCTTTCAATGCGTCATTTTTAATTGATGACCGACAAAATTATTAAAACTCAGTCAAACATTGCGATCGAGAAAAATATCATGCCAGAAACTCTCTTCAAAGTCGATCTAACTAAACCAATGAAAAAGCAGGACGTGCCAGGACACAATCGCTGGCATCCCGATATACCTGCGGTAGTCTCTGTTAAACCAGGAGATGTGTTTCGCATCGAGTGCAAAGATTGGACTGACGGACAGATCGGGAATAACGACGACCCCAGCGACATCGAAAAAGTCGATCTCGATATCGTTCATGTCCTTAGCGGCCCAATTCGCGTTGAGGGGGCAGAACCAGGAGATATCTTAGTTGTAGACCTCTTAGATATTGGCGCGCTACCAGGAGACGAATGGGGTTTTACAGGAATTTTCTCAAGAGACAACGGGGGAGGTTTTCTAACAGATCATTTTCCGCAGGCTGCTAAAGCCTGTTGGGACTTACAGGGAATCTATACCAGTTCTCGTCATATTCCTGGAGTAAAGTTTGCAGGTATTACTCACCCTGGTTTGATTGGCTGCGCACCATCGATGGAACTATTGCAGACATGGAACAAGAGAGAAAAAGCCCTAGTGGAAAAAGGCGGGCCACCTTGGAAACCAGCTATTCCTGACTTAGCTGCCTTGCCCAATCCTAACCAAGCAGTTTTGGGAACCTTACCAGATGGAGAATTTGATCGCGTCGCAGCCGAAGCAGCCCGTACCGTACCTCCTAGAGAACATGGCGGAAACTGCGATATCAAAAACTTATCAAAAGGTTCGCGAATCTATTTCCCTGTATATGTAGATGGGGCAAACCTATCAATGGGGGACATTCATTTTTCTCAAGGAGATGGAGAAATTTCGTTCTGTGGGGCGATCGAAATGTCGGGTTATATCGATTTGCACGTCGATATTATTAAGGGTGGCGTGGAAAAATACGATATGGTCAACCCCATTTTTAAACCAGGTCCTGTAGAACCTCAATATTCTGAATATCTTATCTTTGAAGGTATCTCCGTCGATGAATTTAGCGGCGAACAATACTACCTCGATGCCCACGTATCTTACCGTCGTGCTTGTCTGAATGCCATTAATTATCTTAAGAAATTTGGCTATACGGGAGAACAAGCATATCTGTTGTTAAGCTGCGCCCCCGTCGAAGGTAGAATTAGCGGTATCGTCGATATCCCTAATGCTTGTTGTACCTTGGCTCTACCTACTGCTATTTTCGATCGAGATATCGTACCGACTTAAACGCAACAAGGGCGAATATCCTTCGGGTTTGATACTTTTCTCAACGGAGGAAACCTCCGCAACGAAAGTTTCTCATCATTCGCCCCAAAACCAATGTCAAATGTTCAATGTTAAATGAAAAAATGCCTCTATACGAATATCGTTGTGACTCTTGCGGAGATTTTGAAGCCTGGCGCAGTATCTCGGAATATAATGCACCCATAACTTGTTCGGGATGCGATCGCATTGCTACCAAAATTTTTTCTGTACCTAATATTAATCTCAACTCTGGTAGTTTATCGAAAATTACTGCTAAAACTAACGAACCTAGATTAGTTCAAACCAAACGACGCGAACCCAATAAACCAAAATATCAAAGTTCTACTGGTGGTAGACCTTGGATGTTTTTCCATTGATTAGAACAACTATAACCAAGAATAATTGTAAAATTAGGGTAGCCATTGGGGATGAAAACCAACAAAGGGTAATTGTTCGAGATCGGATATATTTTGCTTGGCAACATCTAAAGTAGGAAGAGCGATCCAAATACTATTTTGTTTCTCGCCAGAAATGCCAGAATAAACTTGATTGAGCGATAAGCCTGACGGCATGGCTTCGCTACGCTCGAAGAGAATTCCTAATCCGTCTGGGGCAACGCTGACTTGACTTTCCTGATATTTGGGGATGGTGACTAAAGTGTTAATTTTTTTAGTTTCAAGGTCGATCTGTGCCAGATAGGGTTGTTCGGTATATGTCGTTTTTTTTGATAATTCAGTCAGCCAACAATAGAGATATTCAGCAGTGGGATCGAACTGACAATTTTGAATCGAACCATCAGTAGTTAAAAGTTCTGTTTCAATACCTTGACTGTTAACGAAATAAAGCGATCGCGTATATTTCAATTCTTCGCTATCGGTATTGTAATTAATCATCGCTGCCCCCGTGCCATCGGCAGTAAAATCGAGTACCCGACCAAATCTCGATAAAAAGTCTAAGGGTTCGGCATAGTCTTTGAGGGGTAATAAAGCAATTCCTTCACCCTGTGCCACCGCTACCGCTTGACTATCGGGAGTAATTAGAAAATCACCGACTTGATTGTTAGTAAACACTTGGGGGGATTTATTCCCAACAATTTTCCACAAACCATAGTCTTCGGGGTTGTTGCGGTTGACTCTTTGCACCACAACAGTCGTGCCATCTTGAGAAATATCGAATTTGTTGTTTTGATACTTCTGGTTGTCTAAAATTAGCTTAATTTTTCTATCTGGCTCATCTAATTGAGTAGAAACGCTGTAAAGCTTGAGATAGCGAATTCCCGACCTATCCCGACTGCGATCGGCTGCGGAAAATAACAAGCGATCGCCTTGGGGATAAGGTTTAAAATCGAATACAGTTAAATTTGGGGGTGTTAAGATAACTTTTTGCGATCGCGTCCAATTATATAAAACCAATCTCTCTGTTTCTTCTCCCTCCGTACCAACATAAGCCAAAGCGCGATCGCGACTGCTAAATTGGGCATTAAAAGGCTGAATTTCTGCTCCCGACTGTATTTGATTGGGAAACCTTTCTTTTGCTCCCGCTAGAGTTACCTGATAAGTTTCTCCGTAGGGTATGGGGTCATCCAGAGTATAAGCCATTCGCAAACCAGACCAACTAATCTTGCCTGGAAGGGGGGGAGTCACGGTTAAATTCTCTTCAACGCTATCGCGATCCATCGGACGATTGAAAGTCAGAATGAAAGCCCGATCTTGTCCGCCAATAGTTTTGTTATCCCAGCTAAAACTACTAACTTTTGCCCCTGCATGGAACAAACAATCATCCTCACAAGCACTCCCATTCCAAATCAACAACCCGATGATTAGAGCAAAGGAGAGAATTAGAGCGATCGCTAATTTATCTATTGGTTGGGCTAATTTAGGTTGTGCTGACTCACTCATAGACTCAATCTAACTTCAGCAATTAATTTAATAGCAAGTTTAGTTTAACGCGATCGCTTTTTATTGAATTAAAAAAATCTTAAATATTTTAATCGTATTGTCAATTATGATTATTTTCAAACTGAGAACATTTGTCCTAAAGGATACCGCAAAATCTCAATTAAATTTAGTTGTGGATGACTTGACGATTGTTTAAATACTAGATTGAGTCAAAAAAGCGATCGCATTACTTACGCACTACTTTATCTATTTCGGGCGTTAATTAATCGGGGATTAATGGATTGAGGTTCTGCGATTGTAAAATTGTAATTACGTCTAAATATTTAAGCTTAGAAAAACTTTTATGACTGCTACTCCCATCAAAAATACTTCCACCTCAGTACCAGATAAGTTAGGACGTTTTGGCCCTTATGGTGGTAAATACGTTCCCGAAACCTTGATGCCAGCTTTGGCGGAACTAGAAACTGCATACAACAAATATAAAAACGACCCTGATTTTACTCAAGAACTACAAGGCTTACTTAAAGATTATGTCGGTCGAGCCAATCCTCTTTACTTTGCCGAACGTCTTAGCCAACATTACTCTCGTCCCGATTTTACTCCTGAAATTTACCTCAAGCGCGAAGATTTAAACCACACGGGAGCGCACAAAATTAATAATGCTTTGGCTCAAGCCCTACTTGCCATTCGTATGGGTAAAAAGCGCATTATTGCCGAAACAGGAGCGGGACAACATGGGGTGGCTACGGCTACTGTCTGCGCTCGTTTTGGTTTGGAATGTATTATCTACATGGGCGTAGAAGATATGGAAAGACAAAAATTAAATGTCTTTCGGATGCGCCTGTTGGGGGCAAAGGTAGAACCCGTATCCGCTGGTACTGGAACTCTTAAAGATGCAACCAGTCAAGCAATTCGCGATTGGGTAACTAATGTGGAAACTACTCACTATATTTTAGGTTCTGTAGCGGGTCCTCATCCTTATCCTATGATGGTTAGAGATTTTCATGCAGTAATCGGTCGCGAAACTCGCCAACAATGCCTAGAAAAATGGGGCGGATTACCTGATATTTTAATTGCTTGCGTGGGTGGCGGCTCAAATGCCATGGGACTATTTTACGAATTTATTCCCGAATCTAGCGTCCGTATGATTGGGGTAGAAGCTGCGGGGGAAAGCGTTGCTTCTGGCAAACACGCTGCGACTCTCACAGAAGGTCGTCCAGGAGTATTACACGGTGCGATGAGTTATTTATTACAAGATACTCAAGGACAAATTATTGAAGCTCATTCGATTAGTGCGGGATTAGATTATCCTGGTGTTGGCCCAGAACATAGTTATTTAAAAGATACTAAACGAGCGGAATATTATGCTGTAACCGATCTTGAAGCGATCGCAGCATTGCGTTTATTGTCGGAAAAAGAAGGTATTATTCCCGCATTGGAAACCGCTCACGCCTTTGCCTATCTGGAAAAACTGTGTCCTCAGTTAACAGGTACTCAGCGTATTGTTTTTAATTGTTCGGGAAGAGGAGATAAAGACGTTCAAACAGTGGCTAAATATCTGGGAGATAAACTTTAAAGGATTGAGAAAATTGTAGAAACGTAATACATTGCGTTTCTACTAGAGGAATTAGAGAAAATGGTTGAAATTACGGTAGTGTCATTAATTTCTAGTTAACTACAATTAAAGAAGCGAGCTATTATTTCCCCAACCTCAATCATGTTTAAATCCCGAATTCCTCTACAAACTCCGATCGCTCTCAAGGTTTTGCTATTTGGAATACTCGCTATATCTTTTACTGCTTGGTCGACCTCTAGCGAAGCATCTAACCCTCAGATTTCTCTGAAAACCCAAGTAGTTGCTGCGAGCCAAAGCGATCGCGAATTGACCCAAATAGCTCAGTTGGCACATCAAAAAGTTAACGAATATCGCGCTTCTAAAAATTTACCACCCTTAAAGTTAAACGCAGTAATTAGCGAGCAAGCTAAAATTCATAGTTTGAACATGGCACAACACACCGTTCCTTTTAGCCATGATGGTTTTCAAGCTAGAGTACAAGCGATCGGCAAAAATATTACTTATAAAACCGTAGCGGAAAATGTGGCTTATAACTCAGGGTATCGAGACCCCGTAAATACTGCTGTAGAAGGATGGATTAAAAGCGATGGTCATCGCAAAAATATGGAAGGTAACTATAATTTAACAGGTATGGGAGTAGCAGTAAATTCAGATGGAGAATATTACTTTACTCAGATTTTTATCCTCGAAAATTAAATTGGCAATATGGTTTTAGATAACGTTCAAGTTTTTGACGAAGATTTAGACTCAGCTACATTAGCTCGTTACATGGCTGCTGAAGAAATTGCGATCGATACAGAAACTATGGGTTTAGTATTGGGACGAGATCGCTTGTGTCTGGTTCAATTATGCGATCCTCAAGGCTTTGTTTCGGCAATACGGATTGCTAAAGGACAAACCCAAGCACCCAATTTGCAAAAATTACTGGTTTCTTGGGACATTACTAAAGTTTTCCATTACGCTCGTTTTGATGTAGCACAATTTAATACTACATTTGGAGTGGAAACTGCACCAATTTTTTGCACTAAAATTGCCAGCAAGCTGGCGCGTACTTATACTGCCAGTCATGGGTTGAAAAGTTTAGTAACGGAATTAACAGGAGTCGAATTAGATAAAAAAGTGCAAAGTTCTGATTGGGGAGATGCGGAAAATCTTTCGGGAGAGCAATATAACTATGCAGCCAATGACGTGCGCTATTTATTAGATGTTAAAGCCAAGCTAACAGCAATGTTGAAACGGGAAGATCGTTACGAATTAGCACAACGTTGCTTTCAAGCAATTCCAGTATTTGTAGCTTTAGATATATTGCAATATCAAAATGTATTCGACCATAAATAAGCAGTAACTGGTTTTTATGTTAAGAGATTTCAAGAAACGCATAATATAGAGTCTTTTAACCTAAGTAATATTATGTAGTTGATTTAGATCGACTGTTGATTCATACCTCATAATTTAATCGGCGACTGCAAAAAGTAGTCGCCTTTTTTTCGCTCTCCTTTGCAAACAACCTCTTAGATACGATTATTGTTGGTTTCCCATAAATACAGGATAAAAAGAACGAATATAATTTCCGCGACTGCCATCTGGTTTGATATTACGATATAGGATTAAATCGTACATAGCACCATTAATTGTGGTACGTCTTGTTTCCCGATTAAATTTATAATTCCTCAGACTTTCAAAATAAGCAACTGTCCCCATTGCCATTTCGCATTCTGGACTAGTGCCAACAAAGAAACAACCTTTCTTTTTAAATAATTCTGTAGTGCGATAAGCCTGGCGGCATGGCTTCGCTACGCCTTTTTTTTCTTGCCAAAGCATTTGCACGCTCACTACATAGGGATTATCGATCCCAATATCCCCTTGCAGATCGTAATTATGACCTAAATAATCAACTTTTTGCTGTTGTTCGTCGAGGTAAAACTTAAGCCAAGAATGATAGCCTGAAATTCCGCCCGAAATGCGATCGCTTGTATCTCGATCGCGATAATATTTACCTTCTCCCACAAAAATATGTTCAAAACCCGAAGCATCTTCCAAAACTAAATCGCCAAAATAGTTGGTATAGGTATCGAACCAAATCTTTTTTAGATTAACTGCAAAATCAGTTGCAGAAAAATTAAAATTTAGGCGATCTTTCAGATAGTCGCGAGCTATGTCCATTACTTCTGTAGCCAAAATTGCTTCCAAAAATTGCTCTATTTCTTGTCGTTCTAATTTGGTTGTAACTTCTGATTTTTGATTGTTAAAATAGTAATTATCTAATAGTGTGATTAAACTGATGTAAGTAGGAAGAGTAGACAATTTTTCTTGATTAACTCGGTAAAACAAGGGTTTAGTTGCTAAATCTAAATCCGACCTACCAAAAGCTGCCACTTGTTCGTCTAAAAGAATATCTGCATTGGGGTCGAGCCATTTTCCTTGAGAATTGCGGGGGCTAACTAAAAATTTATGGCGATCGCTATTCCAAATACGTTGATATATATCCCTCACTAATTAATCCTCTAAGTAGTTCCACTTCTTGATGTAGTCGCTTTATTAAACTTAATTATTCACTACTGATGTCACGCAAAAGAACCTAATTATGATTTAAAGCAATCATTGGAACGACTAACCAAAATTATTCTTTAATGCAGCAATCAAACTTTGACAAACCCCAGTTAAAAAATCTAAATCCAAACTATCTATATTGTCGCTGGGTTGATGATAGTGAGGGTTACGTAACATTGCCGTGTCGGTAACCATAATGGCGCGATAGTTTTGTTGCCAAAAAGGTCGATGGTCGCTAAAACCAGTAATGGGGACTAATCTGCCACTGCTAGGATCGGGTAATATTTGGCAGGGAGTACCATGACGTTTCATCTGCCTACTAAGACGAATTAAATCGGGCAAAGCTTTCAAGTTTCCCACTAAAGCAATAAAATCCGCCTTGTCTGGGTAAAATGGCTTAATCAAATCGGGATACCTCTGAGAATTGGCAGTGCGATCGCAATAACCAAGCATTTCTAAAGATAACATTAGCCTTAACTTTTGTTGGTTTTCTTTTAAAGATTTAGCATAAGCAGTACTGCCCAATAAGCCATATTCTTCTAAATCGAAGGCTACCAGACGAACGGGATACTTGAGAGGATTCTGCGCTAAAAATCTCGCTAATTCTAATAAAACCACTACTCCTGTACCATTATCGTCAGCTCCAGGAGTTCCTGGTACGGCATCGTAATGGGCGCCGATTAAAATAGGATCTAACTTAGAATCTTCAACTCCGTTAAGATTGAGGATTAAGTTTTGATGGGTTTGATTGCTACATGGGAATTCGTGGGTTTCTACCGTACCGTATTCTGCCAAAGATTGACGAATATATTCCCTAACTAAAAAATGTCCTCCAGAAGCTATGTAAGGATCTCTTTGGCGCACAATTTGAGTTAAACAGGATTCGAGTCGTAATTTGAGTTCTTCCGTCATAATTGGCGATCGCTTGATTGGTAGATATTTTTTCGGGAAAATATGTTTAAGATAATTTCAACTAAAGTTTACTAAATCGATAAAAAATATTTTGTTTAAATAGTTATGATGGATTGTGAGTTACTTGACGGTTTGTTCTTATATCGACTTACGCCAAATGGCTGAAGATTTTTAGCTACACTTGAATAGATAATCTTAGGCATATATAACTATAAAACTACTATTTTCAAAACGGCTGTAATACATGAAAAACCAAAGTAATAAAGTTAGAGTAGCTCAATTTCTTTGCCAGCCTCAAGGAGGTAGAAATTATCTAATCAATGCTTTGAACTCCAAGTCAGAACGAGTATTTATTGAAGCACTACACCAGATCATTGATGCGATGAATCGAGATTTAAGTTCCAATTAACTAGCGATCGCCACTCTAGCAAACAATCCTCAATTGAGCAAACAGATTGAAGATTGCGCCCCAACTCTTCTAGACTAGTAAGATAAACTGCTTTACATTTCTTTATATGGCTAGAGATTTACGGGGATTTATAAAATTATTAGAATCGAAAGGACAACTTCGACGCATATCTGCATTAGTAGATTCAGATTTGGAGATCGCAGAAATTTCCAATCGGATGTTGCAAGCAGGAGGTCCAGGACTGCTATTTGAAAACGTCAAAGGTTCGCCTTTTCCTGTAGCGGTCAATCTGATGGGTACGGTAGAAAGAATTTGCTGGTCGATGAACATGGAACATCCCGAAGAATTAGAAACTCTGGGATCGAAACTGGCTATGTTGCAGCAACCCAAACCGCCTAAAAAAATCAAGCAAGCAGTAGATTTTGGCAAAGTACTGTTTGATGTCTTAAAAGCTAAACCAGGAAGAGACTTTTTTCCTCCCTGTCAGCAAGTAGCGATCGAAGGAGATGAATTAGACCTCAATAAAATTCCCATGATTCGTCCCTATGTAGGAGATGCGGGGAAAATTATTACTCTAGGATTGGTCATTACCAAAGATGTTGAAACTGGTACGCCTAACGTAGGGGTATATCGCCTGCAATTACAGTCTAAAAACACCATGACAGTTCACTGGCTGTCAGTACGTGGTGGGGCGAGACACCTACGTAAAGCAGCAGAAGCAGGGCAGAAATTGGAGGTTGCGATCGCTTTAGGGGTAGATCCGATGATTATTATGGCTGCCGCTACTCCTATTCCCGTAGACCTCTCCGAATGGTTGTTTGCAGGATTGTATGGCGGTAGTGGAGTAAAGCTAGCTAAGTGTAAAACTGTAGATTTAGAAGTTCCTGCCGATTCCGAATTTGTCTTAGAAGGTACGATTACTCCTGGAGAAATGTTGCCCGATGGACCTTTTGGCGATCACATGGGCTACTATGGCGGAGTGGAAGATTCTCCTCTAGTACGCTTTCACTGCATGACCCACCGTAAAGATCCCATTTATTTAACTACTTTTAGCGGTCGTCCTCCTAAAGAAGAAGCCATGATGGCGATCGCACTTAATCGGATTTATACTCCTATCTTGCGCCAGCAGGTTTCAGAAATTGTCGATTTCTTCCTACCTATGGAAGCATTAAGCTATAAGGCGGCAATTATCTCGATCGATAAAGCTTATCCAGGTCAAGCCAGAAGGGCAGCTTTGGCTTTTTGGAGTGCCTTACCGCAGTTTACCTACACTAAATTTGTCATTGTGGTAGACAAAGATATCAATATTCGCGATCCTCGTCAGGTAGTTTGGGCGATTAGTTCTAAAGTAGATCCTTCTAGGGATGTATTTATTTTACCCGACACTCCTTTTGATACTTTAGATTTCGCTAGCGAAAAAATTGGTTTGGGGGGACGTATGGGTATAGATGCAACCACCAAAATTCCCCCAGAAACTAATCACGAATGGGGCGAACCTTTAGAATCAGATGATGATACGGCTAATATGGTTTCTCGACGTTGGCAAGAATATGGTTTGGGAGACATCGATCTCAGTGAAGTGGATGCCAATTTATTTGGTTATGATATGAAATAATATGGAATTTAACAAGAATGCTACAAATCGGAGATTAGGAATAATACCCAATCACCAGTAACCAATACCATTCTTGTTATGGGTAACATCACATCAGTTATTAACGATCGAAGTAACTTGTTCTTTGCCATTACTAGTGACGGTAATGTTATTCTTGCCAAGAGTGCCGATTGCTTTGTCTCCAGTCAATCTGACTTGAGGATCGGTTTGTTGGTAAATGACATTACCCGTTGCTTCAATAGTCTCTCGATCCATATTCCAAATTAATTCACGGGCGAATAATTCCGCTTGTTGTTGGAGATCGATGCCTCGGACTCCATTTTTTAAGATAGCTTGTTGTTGCAGGAGATTTATTTCCCCTTGGTTGCCCGTTAGGGTGACTTGGCGATCGCGATTGATAATTTGAATTGGTTTATCTGTTGTGCCAATCCGTTGTTGATAATTCCATTGAATCGATTCGCTGGCAGCTTGGATGTTGGGTTCGAGGGAAATCGACTCCACATTGCCTTCTATGGTGGCTGTATGGGTGCTTAAATCTACATTACCGCGATCGCCCACTAACCGATCGGTAATTTTTTCATCTCGGTCATAACGGACTAAATCTATTGCACCAGGGCTAGTAACTCTATTAGAAATAATATCCCAGATCAGGCGATCGCTTTTTAATTGTAAAGAGGGTTTGTTAGTATTTGCTACCACATTGCCAGCAACCTCTAAAATCTCTTTGTCTGTGAGATATTTCCCTCCTAAAGCGGAAATTTCTAAATTATCTCTGATTCCTGTTAGTTTTTGCTTAATTAATAATAGATTCTCTTGGGGTCGCCATTCCAGCAATTCGCTTTGAATTGTGCTGTTATTGCGCGGATCGCTGGCAACAATGTTTTCTTGGAGAGTAATTAGATTGCCATTTTCTTGAATTTTTCCCTGATTGGCACTTAGTTTGAGAATAATTTGGTCATCTTGCAAGAGATTGGCTACTACCTCTTCTAAATCTGCCGTTTGTTTGTCTTCGCTATAAACAATATTATCTGCTTTAATTTTCCATACAGTATTATCTCTCTTGTTAGACTGCTCTAAAACAGCATTATTTAAAACTAATTGAGTTTCTTCGCGACTTACTGGAGGATTATTGAGAGAATTAGATTCTGGGGTAGATGTCTGACAGCCAACTAGAGCTACCCCTAAAACTATTACTAGATAAAATTGAAAAATATTATTAATCACTAATTACTCATTATTAACTATATTTGTGCAATTCCTTAATAATTCTAGCTTTTTCCCTTTAGCGATCGCAGAGCTAGAATTCATCATAGATTAAGTATCGGTTAAACAGAAAAAGTTTTGCTAAATCTTTTCTAGCGGTTTTGGGAAACTCGGAATAAACTACCGATTGGTTTCCTTATAAATTGTTAAATGAAATTTAATTTAGCAAAAATAATTAAATGTCTTTTATATCAGTCGGCAATAACTAAATCATTTATCTTCTTTAGCGGGATAATTGTAATTTATTTAACTGTAATTAAAAGAGTCAGTGCAGCACCAGAAAATTTCAACCCAGAAATAGAATCTACTCCCGAATCAGAATTGTCAGACAGTCAAGGCGATCGCTATAATTCCCCACCAAAACCAATTAAACCCGCTCCTCAAATTCAGCCTAAGCCGAAAAAGCCCCAACCTAATATTCCCTTACCAGAAGTTAATTTATCTGATGAATCCTCGATTGAATCTGGTACGGCAGATATCGATCTGCGTAGCAAACCCAAGAAAAACAGCGATACATCTCCTGATTTTTCTACCATCACCATAGAAAATTTAAGTTTCGATTTAAAATTAGATTTTGATAATTTCGGACAAACAAATTTATTAATCAATCAAGCAATAGATTTTAATTTATTTAATTTAGATTTTGTTTTAAATACGGGGGTTAATTTATTCAAGCAAGATAATTTAGAAACTGTTAACAATATTCCTCTATATTTATCTTGGCTGACAAAAATCAAAAAGATTGATTTAACTATTACTGGAGGTGTAGACTTTTTTGATAATCTACCTGCTACTCCCAGATTTAGCCTCAAAGGTAGTACTCCTCTTTTTGCTAGCGTCACTGAGGATGGTAAATTAAAATCCCTGTTTGTTATCTCTGCCCAAGGGCAATATCAAGCTTATAAATTTAACGCAGCAACTCTAACTAATGAAATAACCCTATGGCGTTTTACTCCTAGTATTTATTGGCAAATAATCCCCAATTTGAGTTTATTTACTTTAGGGCAATACGGTAGTTTGAGCGATCGCAATCAAGAATGGCAATCCTTCAGTCGGTTAGAAAAAAAAATTGGTTCTTTTTCTCTAGCAGCCAATCTCTTTACTTGGCATTTTGAGTCCGATCTCAGTCAAACTAGCGGTTATTTTTCTCCGCAAAACTTTTTAGTTTACAATGGCGAACTTGCTTGGCAAGGAAAGATGTTCGATGAAACCCTAGACTGCAAATTATCTCTAGCTTTCGGCAAACAAAAACTAGATGGAGCAACAGACAATGCCTGGACTTATAAAACCCTGTGCAGTACTAACTTACTTTCCAATCTAGAACTAGACTTGGGCTATACTTATTCCAATGTTCGCGATCGCAATACTGGAGATACTAGCTTTGGCAATCAATCAATTCATGGTAAATTGAATATTCAATTTTGAGCGCAAGCTGCCAATATATCTTGGTGGAGTTGGGGTGAACTGGCTACAATTGCCCCATCATAACTATAATTTTTACAATTGCTCAGAGGTGGTAGAAGCGAACCATCTAAGCTAGTTACTATACAACCATTTTCTTCTGCCATAAAGGCTAAAGCCGCACTGTCAATAAACTTTCCCCTTTTGGTCACCCAACCAATCAAGTCTCCAGAAAAGATGCCATTATAGTTGGGTAACTGTTGGTCAGCAGAATAACAATTTTCTAGATCGATAACTCGATATTTATCTTCTAATGCAGGTTTGAGGTGTGCCATTCCCCAGCCTAGCAAGATATTAGGTTTGGGAGCGACAATCTTTAACCGCTGACATTCATCTAAGTTTAAATTTAGTCTGCCCTGATATACGCCCTCGCCTTGGAGACAATAATAGTAGCAATTTTGAGCGGGAGAAATCGCTATTACCGCCTCATAATGGTCTTTACTCAGAATGCTGAGAATAATTTGGTAATTATCAAATCCATCTAAATAATATTTAGTGCCGTCAATCGGATCTAGAGTAATTAGATAATCGCTGTTACTAGCTAATTCTATAGAACTAAAATACTTAGTATTGCGAGATTTTTGGTATTCTTCCCCATAAAAAGCAAGATGGGGATAAGTGCCTAACAAAGCCACCTCTACCAAAGTTTGAATAGAAAGATCCGCATCGGTTAAAGCTGCCGATAAAATATTATCTCCTGCATCTTTATCGGGCAAAGAAATAATTTTAGGTTGAATTTGTCGGGCATAATCCGCAGCTACTCTAAGATGGGGTAGTAAAGTTGCTAAAATTTCGCGGGGTGATGGCTTGGCAGGCATAATAATTTTAATAAATTTAATTCATATTCACCAAAGTTAACATAACCATACCTAGACCTAGATTAAGTAAGCAATAATACAATTTGTTGCATTAGAAATCAAAGAGTTAATTAAGGAACAGATCTTAAGTGGAAAAATTGCGCTAGCTTTTTTGTAGAAAGACTTATCGGCAAGAGTCATTCTTTCAAACAATCAAAGAAATCTTTGGGGCAAGTTAAAAACTATGGCAAAAAGAACTTTTGGCGTAATTGGTTTGGCAGTAATGGGTGAAAACCTCGCACTGAATGTAGAAAGTCGCGGTTTCCCTATTGCTGTCTACAATCGCTCTCCTGAAAAAACCGAAAAATTTATGGCTACCAGAGCCCAGGGGAAAGATATTAAAGCAGCCTATTCTCTAGAAGAATTCGTGCAAACTTTAGAATGTCCCCGCAACATCCTCGTGATGGTTAAAGCGGGTAAACCAGTAGATGCGGTAATCGAACAATTAAAACCATTATTAGATAAGGGAGATACTATCATTGATGGCGGTAACTCTCTATATGAAGATACAGAAAGACGTACCAAAGACCTAGAATCTACAGGATTGGGTTTTGTGGGAATGGGCGTAAGCGGTGGTGAAGAAGGCGCCCTTAATGGTCCTAGTCTTATGCCTGGAGGTACAGAAACTGGCTATCGAGATTTAGAACCAATTTTAACTAAAATTGCAGCCCAAGTAGACGATGGCCCTTGTGTAACTTACATTGGTCCTGGTGGTGCTGGTCACTATGTCAAAATGGTACATAATGGCATCGAGTATGGCGATATGCAGCTAATTGCTGAAGCCTATGACTTGATGAAAAATACTCTTAATCTATCGGGTGAAGAATTAAAACAAGTATTTAGCGAATGGAATCATACTGACGAGTTAAATTCTTTTCTCATTGAAATTACTGCTGACATTTTTGCCAATACCGATCCTGAAACTCAACAGCCTTTGGTAGATTCGATTTTAGATGCTGCGGGGCAAAAAGGCACTGGACGTTGGACGGTAGTAAGTTCCCTAGAATTAGGCGTACCCATTCCTACTATTTATGCTGCGGTAAACGCTCGCGTTATGTCGGCATATAAAGAAGAAAGAGTTGCTGCATCTAAAGAAATTACCGCTCCTGCTGATGAATATAAAGGAGACAAAAAAGAGTTTATTAATAAAGTTAGAGACGCTCTATATTGCTCGAAAATGTGTTCCTATGCTCAGGGCATGGCATTGTTAAGCAAAGCATCTCAGGAGTTTAACTTTAACCTCAATTTGGCAGAAATAGCGCGAATTTGGAAAGGTGGCTGCATTATTCAAGCTGGTTTCTTGGACAAAATCAAAAAAGCCTTTAAAGAAAACCCCAATCTGCCCAATCTTCTACTCGCTCCTGAATTTAAACAGTCTATTGTCAATCGTCAGGCTGCATGGCGCGAAGTACTATCTACTGCCAATCAGTTGGGCGTTGCCGTACCTGCATTTAGTTCTTCTCTAGACTATTTTGATAGCTATCGTCGAGCGACTTTACCTCAAAATCTCACTCAAGCTCAACGAGACTACTTTGGCGCTCATACTTACGAAAGAGTAGATCGTCCTAGAGGAGAATTTTCTCATACTGAGTGGGAAAAAATAAAATCTTAGTGGATTTGGTCATGAAATAAATTGTTGCTTGGGCAACCATCATTCGCCTTTAAAATAGGGTAGGTCATCAATCTGAAAGATTGTTTTTCTTTAATTGATGGCAGACCCTTTTTTGCTAGATTGCCGTTACTCAAATCATAAGTTGTCATCTTAAATCTACAGGGAAAATAAATAATATCTACCATAAATTTAGGAATAATTGAGCTATTATGGCTATTCAGATATGGTCAGACTTAATATTCTATATTTTGACGATCGTTATGCTAGAAAAATCTCAAGTTTTGTCTACGGTACAACAAGTCAAGTTACGCAAGTTGGAATTGGAGGTAGAAGCTTTATGGCAGCAAGTTAAAAATAAAAGTAGTCCCGAACCAAAACTGTTAGTTCAAACTATTTTAGTTCAAACTGTTAATTAATTTATTTTTTTATTTTCTTTCTTACACTCCTCACACTCACTAGCGATCGACAGTTACATTTTTACTAATTGATTTTATTGGGAGATAATTCATATTGCGAAGGATCGGAGTTAAAAATAGAGCTTGGATGGGGTGTCTTCATCTGTTCGATCGCAGCAGTATCTATTGTCAGCAAATCATTGTTGAAGTATTTGTCTGGATTAGAAAATATTTTTATTTCTCGCTCAAATCTTTCTCTGCCAGTCCTAAAAAACCTTTGAGATTGAGTTGGCGTAAATAAGCCATTAAGACTGTTCAAATTAACCCTTGTTTGGGCTGTAACTGGAGTTGTTTTGACCATTAAACTAACATTAGTCAAACCAAACAAACATAAAAAACTCAACCATTTTAAATTAGCTTTCATCTTTAAAAAATATTATTATCTTTTCTTTATATTACAAGATTTTTTTATCTCTCGGATTTAAGATTTTTTAGGTACAGCTACTTATTGGGATCGCTATAATCTGGATTGGTAATAAATTCTTCATCGGTCAAACTATTTAAAAACGCGATTAAATCATCCATTTCCGATTCGGTAATTTCAAATCCTTGGATGAAGCCACTTTTATAAGGATTTTGACTGCCAATACCTGCCAATTCTCCTTCGGCAATTGTTCTTCCTCCCGCTTGATAGTGGGCGATCGCATCTCGTAAAGTTACTACACTACCATCGTGCATATAAGGTGCGGTGAGAGCAATATTGCGCAGGGTAGGCACTTTGAAACGTCCCATGTCTGTAGGTTCTTGGGTAATTTCATTGATTCCCGTGTTGGGTAGGGGATATCCACCATTACCATCAATATTGTATAAACCAGTGTTGTGAAAAGCAACCTCGGTAAATGCTAAATTTTCGTGTTGCACCGAATCGCTGAAATTAATTCCTCCATGACAGTGAAAACATTCCATCCGCTCGCTATTAAATAGTTTTTCGCCCCGTTTGGCAGCAGCAGAAATAGCATTTTCCTCTCGTTGATAGCGATAGCGATCGTAGGGAGAATTAAAAGAAACCAGACTTCTTTGGAAGCTTGCCAAAGCTTTAGTCATATTTTTAATGGTTACTGGCTCTTTTTCTCCTGAAAAAGCCGCTTTAAACCTAGGCAAATATTGAGGATCTTGTTGCATCCAAGCAATTATTTCTTTTTCCTTGCCCACCATTCCCATCTCCACAGGATGTTCGCCAAAAATAGGAATCAATGCCTGATTTTCTAAGCTAGTCATCAAGGGATTTGCCCAAGTCAAGACTGGGTTGTATGCCATATTAGCCAAACTCATAGAATTGCGCGGGTGCTTTTCATCAGTAGAACCTATGGCAACGGTTTTACCATCAGTAAAAGCTAAAGATTGTTGGTGACAAGAAGCACAAGAAAATTCCCCCGTAATCGACAACCGAGGCTCGTAAAACAAGTGTCTGCCCAACTCTACCTTTTCCGCCGTCATGGGATTATCGGCTGGAACAATAGGCTTGGGAGTCCATGCTGGCAAATTCCAGTTGTATTCTGTTACTACTGCCAAATTATTCTCCGTTGCCATAACCCGACTCAAACCTACAGACAAACAGATGGATAATAAAAAAACAATAGCTAAATTTATTAAGCGATCGCGAAGCATATATAATCGTGCAAAATTAAATTTATTCCTAAGGATTGGTCAAGGGGGAAAGGTGAAGGGGAAAAGGCTATTAAAAAAAGCTAAGGGCTAATGGCTAATGGCTAGGGCAAAGCCCTTTTACTCAACAAAGAAAAAGCTTTGTCCTTCGCTAGAAGTTGCGCCATTAAAAGGCAACCCCAACCGCTGTACAATCTCGGTACAGTCGCTATCTTCGGGAGAAGACATACAGCCTGTGGGGGTGTTTGCTTGATTGGTGCTCAAGTCGGTTTCGTAGAGTAATTCTGCTAAGTCAGCAATGACGACATTATCGTCGGGATTAAAGTCTTCCAAAGTAACAGTGCTGCGATTGGGGTTGAGACAACCAACAAATAAATCGCTTCTAGCGGTATCTTTACAACCA
>NZ_JBZNBU010000340.1:0-3685 GCF_058530065.1 Waterburya sp.
AGAGATGAAATCCGATCGTTAACCTTACACTTTTTTCAATAGCTAACAGGGATCTTTTAATAATTTAACCTTTAACTCCACTACCAACATCGGTGGGAACGATATATCGCTGAAGAAAGAGAAATAATAATAAGACAGGGGCGATGGAAATTACCGAACCTGCTGCCACCAATCTCCAATCTAAGGAAAAAGAACCAGCTAGATTAGCCACAGCAATGGGTAAAGTATAGTAATCAGGATTGTCTAAAATAATTAAAGGCCAAAGAAAATCGCTCCAAGAACCGATAAAGACAAAGATTGCCAGGGTTAACAAGGCTGGGCGGATGGCGGGAATCATAATATTCCACCAAATGCCTAATTCGGAACAGCCATCAATTCTGGCAGCTTCTTCTAGTTCTAAGGGTACGGCTTTTAAAGCTTGTCTGAGGAGAAAGATCCCAAAAGCAGAAGCAAGATTGGGCAAGATAATCCCTAAGTAGGTATTTCTCAGTCCTAAATTGACTGCCAAAATATATAAGGGAATCATCACGATCTGAAACGGAATTGCGATCGTCGTCAGAATTAGAGTGAAGATTAATTTTTGTCCTTTGAAATTTAAACGGGCTAGGGGATAGGCAGCTAGAGAACAGAAGAGTAAATTTAAACCGACTGTAGTTAGGGCAACGAGTGCACTATTGTAAAGGTATAAGCCAAAAGGTTCGGTATCCCAAACTTTAATGAAGTTATTGAAAGTAGGTTGGGAGGGAAAAATTTGGGGCGGAAAAGTAAAAATGTCTTCGGTGGGAGATTTTAAAGAAGTTCCAATCAACCACAATAGAGGAAATAACATCAGAAAACCGATCGCACTCAAAAGTAAATAAGTACCTAATTTTTTTTCTAACGAGTTTTGACTGTGACTCATAATTTATAAATCCCTCTGGCAATTGGGTTGCTTAATTATCAATTATTAATTGATAAACCTGCTATAGATAAAACAGTAATTTTAACCTTGCAGATTAGAAACCATGAATCGAACGGATCGTCTTGGAGATAGAGCGGTTGTAATTGGTGGTAGTATAGCTGGATTGCTCTCAGCTTGGATACTTGCCGATTATTTTACCGAAGTAATTGTGATTGAAAGAGACTCTTTGCCCACCGAACCGCGATCGCGTAAAGGAGTTCCACAATCGGTACAACCCCATATTCTCTTAACTAAAGGCTACAGAATTTTAACAGAATTATTCGGTGCGGATTTTAAGGCTGAATTACTAGCTAGAGGAGCTTTAACTATTGATTGGGGGCAGGAATTTTACAGTTACGTCGAAAATGGATGGTTTGCTCGTACTCCCAAAGCTACGGACTTGATTTCTGTAACTTGCAGTCGTCCTTTGTTAGAATGGGCGATCGCCAACTGCGTGTGCAAAAGACCTGAAATTAAATTTTGGGAAAAGCATCGGGTCAAAAGTTTAATTTATGACAAACAACAACATCGAGTCGCGGGAATAACGGTTAACTCGGCTAAAAGTAAAGAGGAAAAGAATTTAATGGCTCGATTAGTTGTAGATTGTAGCGGGCGTAGTTCTAAGACACCCCAATGGTTAGCCAATATTGGCATACCGACACCAGCAGAAACTAAGATTGATGGCAATCTCGGCTATGCTACCCGTCGCTATCGAGAGCCAAAAGACTTTAACGATCCTTGGAAGGTAATGCTCATCAGTCACGTTCCCCCAGAACACCCCAAACTAGGTTATTTAGCTCGCATTGAAGGGGGAGAGTGGATTGCTACATTAGGGGGTTATGAAGGCAATTTTCCTCCTATTGAAGATAAAGGTTTTTTAGATTTCGCTCGTAGTTTGCGCGATCCGAGTTTTTATCAGGCGATCGCTCAAGCCGAACCGACATCTCCTATCTATGCCTATAGAGCCACTACCAATCGTTTGCGCCATTACGAACAAATAGATCTTCCTGGGGGATTTATTGTTTTAGGAGATGCGGTATGTTCTCTTTGTCCTGTATACGGTCAAGGAATGACTGTCAGTGCTTTGGCTGTTTTAGTTTTACGGGAATGGTTACAGCAAGCCAGTCGCTCGTTTTTTCCTCAAAAATTATCTTCTTCTGCTTTTCAACAGAATTTAGCCAAAAGTAATGCTCCCCATTGGAATTTAGCTACAGCCCAAGATTCCCGTTTTCTCCAGACAACAGGAAGAATAGAGCCTGGGGCGATCGATAGTTTGTTGCAACCATACATTCAAAAAATACAAAAACTAGCCAGCCAAGATCCTCAAGTATATGTCTCCTTTATAGAAATAGCTCATTCCTTAAAATCTCCCGCCTCTTTTTTTGTTCCCAAACTTTTATGGCAGGTGTTGACGGACAAAATTTAATCAACGTAAACTGCCATCGCTCTCAAGAGGATTTGTTACCAACAATTTTTAAGAAGTAAACTTTGGTCAGTTTGGTAGTACTATTTTACTAGTAATTAATCCAAAACCGTTTAAGTACGACTAACTATTAACTACTAACCACCAACCAATTAAGTTTTATCAATCAAAGAGATAATTTGTTGAATAAATGCTTCATGATCGACTACAGGTTTAGAAATATAACCATCCGCACCACTCTGCTCTAAAAAATTCTCGCGATCGCCTTCCATAGCGTGAGCGGTAACTAAAATTATCGGTAAATCTTTGGTTTTAGAGTCAGATTTAAGCATTTGAGTTATTTTGATGCCATCTACGGGTTTTCCCTCATAAATACTATTAGCTAGGGCAACATCCATTAAAATGACATCGACATCGCCAGAACGAGCGTATTGCAATACTTCTTCAACAATTTCTGTTCCTTTGACTTGCAAACCGCCTTTTTTTGTTAGTATTTTGGAAAAAACCCGCAAATTGATGGGATCGTCTTCTACAATCAAAACCGTTGTCATAGATTTTAGTCAAGATTCTGTTTAGCTAGAAAAACTAGATGTTAAAAAACACAAAAATCAAAAGTTTATGAAATCGAACTATCTTATGTTGAATGATGATTTACTAAATTCTGATAGCACAGCTTAACACCTCTAAGGTCTAATTGCGCTATATTTTTATACTCTTATTATTTCCCTTGAGAAGCAATTGCATTTTTGGCGACTGGAAGTGCAATGACTAAATATTTCCCTTAATTCTTGGAGACTCTTTTTAATGGCACAACAGCTTAATTTGCTAGGTAATGGTCAAATCATTCCTACTCCTCTACATCAAGAAATGGAGAGGTCGTATCTTGAATATGCTATGAGCGTCATTGTTGGGAGAGCTTTACCTGATGTAAGGGATGGACTCAAACCCGTGCATCGGCGTATTTTATATGCTATGTACGAACTAGGCTTAACTCCAGATCGACCCTATCGTAAATGTGCCAGGGTTGTGGGGGATGTTTTAGGAAAGTATCACCCTCACGGCGATCAGTCGGTATACGATGCTTTGGTGCGATTAGTACAGAGTTTTTCTACCCGCTATCCTCTACTAGATGGTCATGGTAATTTTGGCTCGGTAGATAACGATCCCCCCGCAGCAATGCGCTATACGGAAACTAGACTCGCTCCCGTAGCTTTTGAAGCGATGCTAACGGAAATTGGGGAAGCAACGGTCAACTATAGCAACAACTTTGATAACTCTCAAACCGAGCCAATCGTTTTACCCGTACAGTTGCCGATTTTACT
>NZ_JBZNBU010000341.1:0-17020 GCF_058530065.1 Waterburya sp.
AACAGTTGAGGAATTAGTTTATAACTAGCTAGGAGGGGAATAATTTCTTCAGACGTTAGAGAACGATCTCCAAGTTGTAAAGTTGTAGTCATATCTAGTTACCTCCCACAATAAAAACTGCCCTGCTGAGTCAAGGGATGAGTATGTTCATCTAAATCTAAAAAGATAGGGAGACAAGAAAAACAACTAATGAGTATTGTCTCTTTCCTGCTCCCTATTGCCGAACTTCTCAAACTCAACCAAGCACTTCATTAAGGTTAAAGATTACCTCGTAATTAGTGTCGCCAGTATACTGATAGACTTGAAGGAAGTAGTCACCAGTCGGGATATCGGTAATTGATTCTGAGGCAGTACCCCAATTGTTGGAAAAGTTTAATACTTCGCCTGGATCGACTATATCATTATAGTTTCGATCTTGAATGAGTCGAATATCAGCATCGTTACTTAATCCGACAAGATTAATATCAGCTCGATAGACATCTGAGCCAGGACGTTCTGGTACAGAGAAAGCATAGGTATCAACCGTATCAGAATCGCCTACTGAATTGTTCAAACGCCACTGATGAGCGTATTCAAAATCAATCTCGAAACCTGTAGGTACAGAAATTAGGTTAGGTGCTGCTGCTGATGAAGGTTGAATTGGAGTTGCCGATAAATCTAGGGTGTAGTCCAAACTGTTATCAAAACCAGTAGCATAAGCGTGAACTCGGGCAAAATAAGTCCCAGCACCAGCTCGATAGTTGATGCCATCATCGCTGTTTCTCCATTCTAGAGAACTAGCAAGTAATAGATCGCTTGTATCAAATACGCCATTATCGTTACTATCTTCATAGAGATACAAATCGGCATCATCACCTATACCTTGACCGAGACCAATGGCAGGAACATCAATCTGAAGGTTGAGATTGATACTGCTGGTTTCATTAAGACTGAAATTGTAGACACGGTCGGTTAGATTTTCATTGAGAGAATTGCTGTCGCTATAAGGGGGATAGTTAGGTGCAACTCCTACAGAGATACTTCCATCAACTGGCGGATCTAATGGTGGAATCACTGGCGGATCTAATGGTGGAATCACTGGCGGATCTAATGGTGGAATCACTGGCGGATCTATTGGATCTGGATTTGGATTAGAACCAAAAGTTACAGTCCAATAATGATTCCAGTTTTGAGTTCCAGTATCATTTTCTAGATAGTAGTAGCCAATACCAATATCATCTGCATTTGGATTTAGAATGGCTTCACGATGCCCCATATTACTATTCATCCAGCCTTGGACGACTGCTTCTGGCGTAGGATAACCTACCCCAAGATTCTCGATTCCTTCTAATGCTGGCGATCCTGAGTAACCCGATTGATTGATCCGGTCTGAAGGAGTGGAATTATTCAAACCCCTATGACTAAATATGTCTTGAAGAGCCATATATTCGCTATGGCTTTCTGCCGCATTGTCTAACTGTAAGTTCCACGACAAAGGACTCAATCCCGCATTAGTACGTTCTTGATTGATGAGATTTAGAACTTCTCGATCGGTTTGATTAATAGTCATTATCATTTCCTCCTTGATTTAGGAAATCATTGGTATTTCTTCTCCTTTTAAATAAATGTTTGTTTGTTTATCTCTGAATCCTTCTAACTTAATTATCGCTCAATTTAAGCAAAATCTGACATAAGTTGTGTTGAAAATTCACAATTATGTGTTATACTGGTAGGTTATACTTTTTTTATAATTGCGTTCTAAATAATAAGCAGAGTTTATTAGCAATAAGTTCATTGAATATGTTATTCGTAGCCTCAAAATTTTTCGGATATTGACCAGCCATATCGCAATAGTCGCCGTCGATTTGGATTACGTTTCAACCTTATCGACTCCAACATTAACAACTAATAAACTAATAACTAACCAAAGCCATATCCTTCGACAATCTGCCATCTTCCATGTGAATGATGCGATCGGCGATATCTAAAATACGGTTGTCGTGTGTTACCAATAAAATCGTACAGCCTTGTTCTTTAGCTAGCTGCTGCATAATCTCGACAATGTTGCGACCAGACTTACTATCCAAGGCTGCGGTAGGTTCGTCTGCCAAGACTAATTGAGGTCTACTAACCAAAGCGCGAGCGATCGCAACCCGTTGTTGTTGTCCTCCCGAAAGATTGTCGGGATAAAAGTTCAGTCTGTCTCCTAGTCCTACTTCTTCTAGGATATGAGTTGTCATCCCACTACGTTGGTCGAATTCGATATGCTGATGTAGTCGAAGGGACATCCGCACATTTTGTTCTACTGTCAGGCAAGATAAAAGATTGTGAGATTGAAAGATAAAACCAATTTGACTGCGAACTTTGACTAATTCTGCCTTACTCGCACCATAAAGTTCTTGTCCTAACACATTGACGCTGCCATTTTGAAGCGATCGCAATCCCCCAATTAGAGTTAGCAAAGTAGTTTTACCGCTACCAGAAGGTCCCGTCATAATTACAATTTCCCCTGCATAGATGTTTAAATCTACGTCAAACAATACGGGTTTGCGTAATTCCCCTTTACCGAAGGCATGATTGAGATTATTAATTGTAACGACTGGTTGAGACATGGTTAGTGCTTAGTGGTTAGTGGTTCGTGACTTTCTATTTTTGACTCCCAAATCACTATTTGCCTAAATTCTGTACGAGTTTGTTCGTCAAGAAATTGTTTTTGCAAGGTTTGCCATTCAAGCCATTTTTGATAGCGAGTTTTCAAGAGTCGATTGGCTAATTTTGGTAGTTTGGCTGAAATTGATGAATTTAAAGCTTTTTCTAGTACTTTTCGCAAGACATAAATATCTTGAATTTGCCCTAAAATCTCTTGGATTTGCTCGATGCGATCGCGATATTGCCAATATGTATCACCGTAAAAGCGATCGAATAATTCTAGGTTATAGCGAGTTTTCTTAGCAGATTTACGCAAACTGTGGAGTAAGACATCTTCACTACTCAATATTTGGGCGATCGCTTCGGGATCTAAAGTCTGAGAAAATTGAATTTGTCCCTCTTTTATTTCCACTCCTACAAACCAGCCAGGATGCAGTAGTAGCTGACTAATTTGAGGTAGAAGTAAATCGGGTAGCAGGGGATAAATAGAACAGTCACCTATTTTTTGATAGACAGGTTTAGCCAACCATCGTTTCAATTCTTGTTTGAGATTTAGATACAGTTTTCCCTTGAGGGTTTTGCGAACTTGCTTTAATTCCCGTTGGCGTTTTCTGCTGAGAGATTTAATTGCTTTATCTAACTTTACTCGTTCGTCTACTGGTAATGACGGTCGGTAATCATTTTGCAATACGGCGAGTAGAACATCCAAATCCCGTAGTTTTCCTAAGGAACGACTAATTTTAGCAATGTTTTTTTCATTTACTACTGCTGGTAAGTCTACCGCTACAGCAAAATTGGCGATCGCACTTCTCAGCCTCCGCATCCCAACGCGCATTTGATGTAAATTTTCTGGATCTTTATCTTGAAGTACTTTTGCTTCGTGCTTAAATATTTTACGACTGTGTTTGGCGATCGCTATATATGCCCATTCTTTTAAAGTAACAGCGTTATCTTGATTAATCATTTTCAATATCCTTTTACTCCTTGGGGGTAAAGTTGGTATTGTCTAACAGTTCTTTCTTAGATTGCTTGAGTTGTTTCCAAAACTTCTTGATTTCATCATAGGTATCTTCGGGACTGATTTTGCCATTTGCTTCTAAACCACAAAGATAAGATACCTGTTGAGCAAATAGTTGTAGATTGGCGTTAAAAGCTAGATTGTTTGGGCTAAATTCACCTTGATAGTTGCCAATAGGATAGAAAAACTCCGCTTTAATTTGGTTGATGTTATTAGAATTTTCAGTCATTTTTTGAGCCTCCTTTCAAATTAAGTACCTAAGCAGAATTATTTGTATATTCCATATTTTCCTAACCCCTAACCCCTAACCCCTAAACCCAATCTCAACTATCCAATTAATTTTGCACAACTACTTAGATTAATGTTTAACACGATTGTTAAGAATGAACCGCAATCATTCACCAAGAATGTAAAGCTCTTAACTGGGATGTTTTTTTCGACTGATGCTTTTCCATACGAGTTAGAACATCATCGAGAATCGTCACAGCCTCAGTAATATAAGCACCCTTATTGAGCATGACGCATTCTGCTCGTTCTGCCATGGCAGCATCGGTCATTTCCGCTCTTGAAGGAGTTCTTTTTTTGACTAAATTTTCTAGCACTTGAGTTGCCCAAATTACAGGAATATGAGCAGCCTGACAAATCCAAAGAATTTCCTCTTGTATTTCTGCCAAACGTTGATAGCCAATTTCTACCGCTAAATCTCCCCTGGCAATCATTACCCCAAAAGGTTGTTTCCCCGCTGCACGGACGATTAATTCGGGTAAATTTTTGACTGCTTCAGGAGTTTCAATTTTTGCCACAATAGCTGGCTTGAAACTATTCCCCCCCAACCTTGTTTTTAATTCTAGCTGAAGTAGTTCTATATCCGTAGCTTGCTGAACAAAAGAGTAACCGATTATGTCTGCATGGGAGGCAATAAAGTCTAAATCCTGTCGATCTTTGCTAGTTAATGGACTGAGGTGGAGATTAGTATCGGGAAAATTAATACCCTTATCAGAACGAAGTTTTTCCCCTTTGCTGCGAGCATGAATAATTTCTAATAGAACCCCTTCGTCTAAGATGGATCTAACTTTCGCACCAATCTTGCCGTCATTAATCCATACTTGATGATTAATTTCTAGCTGGGACAGAATTTCAGGAATCGTACAATTTGCTTGAAAAATTTTGTTGTCAGCCTTAATTGGTACTTCTTTACACAACAACAATTTGTCACCCTGATGCAAACGTTGCTTGTTCTTAGTTAGCAGAATAGTTTCTAAGCGGGGTTTTGGACCTGCAATATCCATATAAACCTGGCAAGATTTTCCTGTTTCCACTTCCGCTTGACGCAGATGGTTAATCATTGACAGCCACTGTTCTGGGCTGTCATGGGCGCAATTAATCCGCATACAGTCTGTGCCTTGCTGAATTAACTCTTTGACTAACTCATAGTTTTTCGCAGCTTCAGTGGGGAGAGTGACCATAATACGTACTTTTCGTTGGTTTGTGGACTTTCCAAAAACCTCTTCTGTATGTTGACCCAAGAGACGATCGCCCGCAAAAAAAGCCTCCAGTGATGGACGTTGAGGTAAAAGTTGGGGATCTTGATGGCAGACTGCACCTAAAGTAGCGATCGCAGCATCTAAATTAGGTAAAACCCTTGCTTCGATACGTCCCAGAGAAGATAAACCCCAAGGCATTAAAGCCAGCTGAAGATGCCGTAGATCTTCGTGTCTCAAAGCCAAATAATAAGCTAAATTCAAGATACTATCGGTAAATGACTGACGAGTAATTGAAGGTTGCCAGCCACGAAAGATTTTTTCTCCTTCGTAAATTACCGTTTGCCTTATTCTTTGTAATTCCTTGAGTAATATTTGGGGTTCGGTGGGTATATTCAGACTGAAATTCTGCTTGGGAGCAAGATAGGTTTCCATTGTCTCTATACTTTAAGTTTAAATTGTTAATCAAAATTTGGAGAATTTGTCAGGATAGTTAACGGTTGGTAGCTTCAGAATTAACCAAAACGACCGCTGACATAATCATGAGTAACTTGTTTTTGGGGATTTTGAAAAATTGTTTTAGTAGAAGCGTACTCGGCTAGATAACCAGTTTTATCTCCTTTATCGTTGGTTTCGACATAGAAAAAACCAGTAAAGTTGGAAACCCGCGAAGCTTGCTGCATATTATGAGTCACGATCACGATCGTATATTTTTCTTTGAGTTGATACATTAACTCTTCAATTTTCATGGTCGAGATGGGATCGAGAGCCGAACAAGGTTCGTCCATCAACAAAATTTCGGGTTCTACGGCGATCGCTCTTGCTATGCATAAACGCTGCTGCTGTCCGCCAGAGAGATCGAGACCGCTAGTATGGAGTTTGTCTTTTACTTCATCCCATAAGAAAGCCTGGCGCAGCGATCGCTCTACCAATTCATCCATATTGCCTCGATACCCATTTACCCTGGCACCATAGGCAATATTATTGTAAATAGTTTTAGGGTAAGGATTGGGTTTTTGAAATACCATGCCAATCTTACGACGCAGAATCACGGCATCAACATTAGAACCATAGAGATTAGTTTTGTGGAAAGATATGATGCCCTCAACTTTTGTACCTGGTATTAGGTCATTCATACGGTTAAAACATCTCAATAATGTGGTTTTGCCACATCCAGAAGGTCCAATGAAAGCAGTGATATTGTTTTTAGGAATGTCGAGAGAGACATTTTTAACTGCTAAAAAATCTCCATAAAAAACGGAGACATCATCTGCTTTGATAATAATTTCATTACTAAACGCGGAACTAGCATTGGAAATAGGTGTAAGTTTATTCATGATTTCGACCTATTTTTCAATTGTTGTCGTTAACTGTTAGCGTTCGATTGGCGATCGCCGATTGTTTCACAATCTAAAAGTTCTCTTTTCGATTGTTTTAGCTGATTCCAAAGCTTTTCAAGCTTGAAATAGGTTTTTTCTGGAGTAATTTTGCCGTTTGCTTCCAAATTACACAGATAAGATACCTGATGATAAAATTCTTGTAAATTAGCATTGAATGCCAAGTTTCCAGGGGTAAATTTACCTCGATAATTATTGGTAGGATAAAAAAATTTGTTTTTAATATTTTGTAATTCTTGCGACATTTAAAATCCTCCAACATTAATTGCTTTCAATTTCGATCTTGCAGAAATAAGTTGAGGAATTTGTGAGTAATATTTTTAGTGGTTAGTATAGACAAGCGTCAAGGTGTAAGTTTATTGAATGAAGGCGATTGCGTCCTAAAGGATACCCCCATTCGAGGGCGACCGAAGGAAGTGCCTGTGGTGCAAGCCGCTCCGCATAAAGCTAGCCGTAGGCATCGCTTTTATGGGCAGAAATAATGACCGAGAGGGATGCCGAGGAAACTTCAGCATATCCAATCGAGGTGTTGACAGTGGCGTATCTTCAATCGGACTTTCTCCGACATCTACTTTTATTAACGCGATCGCATTATTGTCTTACTTTGCTCATTTTCTTTCTATTCATGCAAGAGGTCTATTATTTTTTCTGGCTAAAGTTGTATGGTTTATAACCAATAAATTAATAGATTCAGAACGGTTAAGAAGAAACGGTAAGAAGCAAAGAAAATTAAGTATCTAAAAATAAAACCAAAGACAGATTTAGATTGATAGTTAATATTTTAGAGTATCAATATTATCGACTCATAATATTTCTATGACTATTTCTGCTTGTACCGAAGAACTTTTAAGCTTTCAGTCTTTAAAAAGACTAAATATTATTAATTATTTTGATACGATTAATCGCGAAGAATTTGATCGCACTGCCGCTTTGTTTGCCGAATCTGGAAAATTGCTAGCACCCTTTGAAAATCCGATTGTGGGTAGATCTGCGATCGCTTCTTATTTGAGAAAAGAAGCTAAGGGAATGAAGTTATCACCCAATACAGCAAAAGTTAGCGATATTCTCTCCGATCGAAAACAAATTAACGTGCTGGGAAAAGTACAAACATCGTTGTTCGCAGTGAATGTGGGATGGTACTTTACTGTAGATTGTAACGATAAGATTCTTACTGCCAGAATTAAACTATTAGCCTCTCCTCAAGAATTATTAGGATTAAAGAAAATTCAAGATTCATAATCTATCGATAGTCAAATAATTACCCTGAATTTTATCTATCTTTATGGGGTTATTCACAATTATAAATAAATGTAAATTAGTAATAATAGTTTAGAACTAAAACTATTGGAAATAAAAAAACAAAAGGAAAATAAATAATATGGCTACAGCTACATCAGAGCAAAGTATCAGTCGTGCGGTCGGCAGCTACACAAATCTATCTACAGATGAAAAGTTAGCTCTACTTTGGTATGTTTACACCAAAATGGGCACTTCTGTAACTCCCGCAGCCCCAGGGGCAGCATCTGATGAAATTGCTCAAGGATTGTTCGACCAAGTAAAAGAGCTATCCTTTGAAGAACAAATGGCGGTGCAACGTAAAATTATTGAAGGACAAGATAGCCTCATCTCTCGCGAATATGGTTCTCTTAGGGAGAATACAAAACTGTACTTCTGGTATCGTTTAGCACAAGGAATGGAAGCAGGAACGATTATTCCCGTACCCGATAATTACGAACCTAATGGTGCGGTCACAAAGCTTCTATCTCAAATTGAATTAATGGAATTTGAGCAACAAATTACTTTCTTAAGAGAGGTAGTCGCTTTTGCTGGTGCAGAACCAAAATCTGGTGCAGAAGTATAGGATTCAAAACTTAACTTACTAAGATTTTAGATTGAGTTTTACATCCATTCATTACTATGAGTGGGTGCTTTAATATTTTCTGAGTACCGATACTTCAAATGCTGCTAAAGTTTTGGGTAGTTGGATTATTTTAGCTTTTTCTCTAGTATTAGAAACCAAAACTTGCCAATTATCTAGTGAGATATGTTCGTTTATAATTAAGTCTTGTTCGTAAGTAAAATTAATTAAGATTAAGACTCGTTATGCTTTGGTTTCTCTGACATAAACTAATTGTTCGTAAGGATAATCAATTAAAGTTCTCCAACTACCAATTCGTAATGCTTCATTATTTTTTTAGCTTTGATTAATTGCCGATAGAAATTTAAAATTGAATTGGGATTTTTTAGTTGTTGGTTAGAAGTATGATTGATAACTAGATCGAGAATTACTTTAATATTTCTTTGATGACATTCACCTACAAGATTTTCAAAATCTTGTAAACTACAAAATTTTTCATTGATCTTGTAATAATCGCTATGAAATATTTACCTAAGCCCAGGAATTATTATTAAAAAATATTAGGTTTTACCGCAATAAATTATCACTATAGATAGATTAAATTCCTTTAATTACTAGTTAAATTAATAGAAAATTGAACAATAAGCAACTTATGGAAAGCGACAATAAAAAAGTAATTGCCCGTACTAATCCCGATAATGCAGAATTAGGAAAAGGCGCGCCAGGAAACCAAATAGGAGTGCAAACAGCGCAGACTACAGCAGTTAATCCCTCTGACATGGTAATATCTTCTGGTGCTGACCGAGAATTAAACAAAGAACAAATTCATAATTTGAAGTCTCAAGAAGCAGAAACTGGTGTTAGTACGACTGATGGCTATATTCTTGATGAATCTGGACGTATGGACAATTATGCTGTCGAACCAGAAATATATATAGAAAAATAAACCGTTGTGCGACGCAAATAACAAATAAAGACCGCCAAAATAGGGTCTTTATTTGTTATCGTATCTACTAACTAAAATTAAAACACCTCTGCAGGATCGGCAGATTGCAGTTTGCGAATGGCGATCGCTCTAATCTTTTTTCACGACTTCCTCAAAGTTTTGCTGTATCTAGAGAAATATACAGTTAGAAACAGCTAACGCGATCGTGTCGTCTAAAAATCTTTGCTTAATTATTGGTTTGGCAACTATTATTGCCTCTACTTTGCATATTCTGTCCGATGTTCTCGAAGTATTTAGCGGTGGTTTTTCTGCGGAGCAATTATGGATTAACTATGTTGCTTTTCTACCAATTCCTTTTATAACGATCGGTTTGTATGCTTTGCAGCGTCATCGTTCTGGCTGGATGAGCTTGACTGGCGCGATCCGAAGGCTACGCGGAGCGTAATCGCTTATGGAACGTCTTTTATATTCTTTTCTGGGACAACTTTGTATGCTTTGATAGCTAAAACGGCAGACTACTCTACCTTAATTGAAGAATTAGGCAGTATCTATACTTTTTTTGGCGGATTAATGGTCATCGGAGGAATCTTGTTTGGCATTGGAGTAATTAAAGCTAAAGTTTTACTGAAATGGACGGGGTGGTTATTAATATGCGGAGTTGGTTTAAATCTTGTCTTTAGTCTGCTGGCATTTCCCGATCTGAGTCAAATCATCGGCAGCATGGTTAGAAACATTGCTTTTATTGGCATGGGAATAGCTATTCTCAGAACCAGAAAATCCCTTCGCTCCTCTGTATTTTTCAACAAGAGAGAAGTACCTAACAATAGTCATTAGAGCAAACTTATGAAGGCAATTATTTACACAAAATACGGCTCGCCAGATGTTCTACAACTCAAAGAGGTAGCAAAACCTACTCCCCAAGACGACGAATTACTAGTCAAAATTCATGCCACGACGGTAAATCGAACTGACTGCGCTACAGTCAGAGCTAAACCATTTTTTATGAGAATAGTTACGGGTTTATTCAAGCCGAAAAAACAAACTCCTGGAACTGAATTTGCGGGAGAAGTTGCAGCGGTTGGCAAAAACGTATCGTCATTAAAAGTAGGAGATAGAATATTTGGGTTTGATGATGAGGGTGTGGAATCTCAAGCCCAATATATGGCAATACCAGAAGATAAAGCAGTAACCATACCAGACAGTTTATCCTACAAGAAAGCTGCGCCAAGTTTTGAAGGCGCGCATTATGCTTATAACTTCATCAATAAAGTGAATCTCCACTCAGGACAAACTGCTCTAGTAAATGGTGCAACGGGGGCAATTGGTTCGGCTACGATGCAACTGTTAAAACATTTTAATGTCAAGGTTACGGCGGTATGCAGTACCAAAAACATTGAGTTAGTTAAGTCATTAGGAGCGGATCGAATAATCGACTATACGAAGGAAGACTTTACTAAAGACAAACAAAAGTATGATTTGGTTTTAGATGCTGTGGGCAAAAGTTCATTTTTTAAATGCCAGCATCTCTTAAAACCAGGAGGAATTTATATCTCCTCTGACTTGGGATTTATGGCTCAAAATCTTTTTTTACCTTTAATAACACCAATTCTCAAACCAATAATCGATCGCAAGACAGTAATTTTTCCCAATCCTACAGATATTCGGGGAAGTTTACTATTAATCAAAAGTCTCATCGAACAAGATAAATTTAAAGCAGTAATTGATCGAGAACTCCCTTTAGAACAAATAGTCGAGGCATATAAATATGTCGAACAGGGACACAAAATAGGTAATGTAGTCATCGCAGTGGAGCATAACGACAGAACCTAACAACTTAGAAAGCATTTTCCAATCTGAAAAGAAATCGAAGTATATCGATAAGAAATTCAAACAAGCGATCGCGATCGAGCTATCCGAATTGGAATAATTACAATAATAAGAGAATTAGAAATGAACGGGAACAGAAAGACGGCGATAATTGTAGGGGTTTTGTTTATTACAGCAACTCTCGCAACATCAATAAGTCAAGTTCTCTTAAATCCAATTCTAGAAACTTCAAATTTTCTGGTGCATATTGGAGCAAATAGCGATCAGTTCGTTCTAGGAGTCTTGCTAGAATTAGTTAATGCACTGGCAAGTGCGGGTATTGCGATCGCAATCTTTCCAGTTCTCAAAAAATCCAGTGAAGGGATCGCCATTGGCTATGTTAGTTTTAGAGCTATTGAGGCAACTATTGGTGTTGTTGCTGCAACCAAGCTGCTTTCATTACTAACGCTGAGTCAGACATATACCATTGCAGGAAATCCCTTAACTTCAGAAAGTAAAAATTTAAGTGCTTATTTACTTGCAGCACATGATTGGACTTTTGTGATGCTCCTAATCGTATTTAGCCTGGGTGCTTTGCTGCTATATCCTGTCTTATACAATTCTCAACTCGTTCCCCGAATCATCTCCATCTGGAGTCTTGTTGGTGCAATAATGTTGCTGACAGCAAATTTGCTAATCTTGTTTGGCTACACCAATATTAATTCAGCGATCGACAATCTTTTGTCTTTGTCGATTGGATTGAATGAAATGATTTTAGCAGTGTGGCTGATAGCGAAAGGATTTAATTTATCTGCGATCAACCACTAACTCCAAACCCCGAACCCCGAACTAAAACACCTCTGCAGGATCAGCAGATTGCAGTTTACGTATAGCGATCGCCCCAGAAGCAGAACACATCACAATGGTTAAGAAAAATACCCGTGAAGCAACCTCTGTTCCCATTGCTAACGGCATTTGAGTCAATGCTTCGAGTAAACCATACATCCCCACAGAAAAGCCAAACCCAGGAATAAAGCCCAATACAGCCAGAATAATCGCTTCTTGGAAAACTACTATTAACAAGCTGCGATCGGGATAACCCATTGCTTTGAGGGTGGCATATTCTGCTAAATGGTCGTTAACGTCGGCAAATAGAACCTGATAGACAATTACGACTCCGACGATAAAGCCCATCACCACGCCGAAGTTAAAGATCGTTCCTGCGGGGTGATTTTGCTCCCAAAATTCTTTTTCAGCAGCAATAAATTCTTCGTGAGTCATGACAGCAACGTCAGCAGGTAGGCTAACACTAACTTTTTGCTTGACTGTTTCTATCTCTGCACTAGTGTCAACTTTTAGTACCCCTACCGTTACATTATCAATGCTATCCTTACCGTACAACCGCAGATAATTCCAATCGCTAGTAATCAGATAGCCTTCGGTAAAAAGGGTGCTACCTAAAGTAAACATCCCGCCAACGCTAATTCTACGGTTTGATATTTCCGTAGTAACTGGTTTTCCTTGCGCCAAAGTTGCGGCAATTGGTCCTAAATCTGGTCGCGCTAGGCGATCTACCAATACCTTATCTGGTAGTTTGATCTGTTCTAGTTGTTGGTTGACTTCTGGCAAATTTAAGACAGGATGGGCGGGATCGAATGCCAAAATCGCTACGCTGGTTACTTTCTTTTCCCAGGGATTAATCCAGCCAGCATTAGCATAATAAAAAGGACGAGCCGAAGTAATTCCTTTGACAGCAGCAGCTTGATAGAGATGACGATGGTCAAAATTTTGACCATCAATGAGAGTTTTTGCCCTAGCACTCACTAAAAATAGATCGCCATCGAGATGTTCGTGAATGCGAGTAACACCACCAAATAGGCTATTGTAAAATCCAAGCTGCATAAAAATCAGAATATCGGCAAAAGCTATCCCTGCGATCGCAACTGTAGTACGCACTTTTTGATGGCTTAATTGCGCCCAACCCAAAGGAGGTTCTTTAGTGAATTTTTTTAGTAGGGTTTTGAGAGACATGGTTAGTAGTTAGTAGTTTGTAGGGGCGGTTCGCCCTAAAGGATTAGCTTCGCGTCCGAACCGCAAGTATGGTGGTTAGTGGTTGTTGAATATTATTTATTCGAGAGACTGTTTTTATTTGCCAACAAGAAACCACAATGAATAGGCAATTGTCCAAATAGCGATCGCAAACATGGTGGGAAAGAAAACTGCTACAATTTTTAAATCTTTGGGAGTGCCAATTTTGATACCTTCCTGGTTTAAGCTCAACAATTTTGCCACCTCTCTTCCCGCTGTATCTAGGTAAATACCAGCAGCGATTAAAGATAAATACTGCCACCAAGGATTATTAATCAGCATCAAGACACCAGATGCCATAAGTGTCCAAAGTACAAAAAAGTCCCATCTTGCGGCATTAGTTTCTGCTCGTCGAAATAAGGGATCTGTTCCTTCGCTTTTTTCCTGCAAACCTAATCTTTGAGCGAGGGGATAATTAATTGCCGAAATTGTTTGTCCGAGCCAACCAAAGCCCCCAAACAGCACGCAGATAATCCCTAATACTATTCTCATTTTCTTATCTCCTTGTGCGATTTACAGACAGTAAATGATGTCGAAGTGAATAAATGTCCAGATAATATATGCCAACCCGACCAGAATCCCAGAGGGAAAGACGATAAACCAATTTAGATTGATGTTTGGTCGGTTAAATCTTAGGCTGGTTGCCGTGGTCATGGTGTTAGCCCAAACAAACCAGAAACTGACTAATGCCAGCAGATAGTAACCCCAACGAGGCGCAAAAAATACTAGAATAATGCTCGCAATGCTTAATGGACAAGCCAGCACTAAGTCAGCGAAAGCAATACCATAATGGATTTTCTGCTCGTGCCAGTCATCTTTCGAGCCATCAGGATTTTTAATGGCTTTACCCTTTAATACCATTGCCTGCCAACCTCCAAGCAACAGGGTATAGGCACTAATCAGTGCCATCAAAATATATAAACTAATTTGCGAGACCAAGGATAACGTTTGCATCTTATTCCCCAGTAAAGTTTTAACCTGCTTTCGATCTTTTTGTTTAGATATACATTTTGCTTGAGATATGCAAAAGCCAAGTTTTTAAGTTATTTGGAGGTTATTTTTCGGCTATGACTAACATTTCAAAATCTTCAGTGGTTAGCGAATCTTGACGGCTGAAAGCACCAAGTTTTGCCCCAAAAATATCAATTACTTTAAAATCGAGTGTGGTTAAAAGCCAAGTTATTTCCGAGGGAACATAATACCGTTCATTGCATTCCAGTTCTTTGACGTTACCAAGATCGTCCTCAATTTGGATCGTATGGCGATCGCGAAACGTCATTAGATCGAAGGAATTATTATCGTATTGAGCATTTCCTGATTCACCAGCCGAAGCCATAAATTCTTTAACTGAATGAAATAGAGGAAACAAGCCATTTAAGGTAGTAAAGATTAATTTTCCTTGGGGCTTCAAAGCGTTGCTGGCATTGCGAAGAATTTGGAAATTCATTTCATCGGTTTCCATTAAGGAAAAACCCCCCTCGCAAAGCATAATTACTAAATCGAATTCATTCGTATAGGTAAGTTTTCTCGCGTCTTGCTGTGCAAAATTAATGGTTAAGTTCTCTGCCGATGCTTTTTCTTTTGCTCTAATTAACTGAGATTCTGAGAGATCGATTCCCGTAACGTTATATCCTCTGGTTGCCAATTCAATTGCGTGTCTGCCAGTGCCACAGCCAATATCTAAGATCCGCGTATTTTTATTGTAATTTATCTCTCGTTCGATAAAATCACATTCTCCAATTGTGCCTCGAACAAAACTCTCGCGATCGTATTTCTGGGCATAGTTGGTAAATAATTCTTCGTACCACTGTTTCATTGTATTTTCTCCATCGATATTTGCGATTGTCTCACTACCCACCAATTAAAATACATCTGCTGGATCGGCAGCTTGCAGTTTGCGAATGGCGATCGCAGCCGAAACCAAGCACATTAAAACGGTAAGAATAAAAACCTGTGAGACAACCCCAAATCGCATTGGTATGGGAATCCGCGTTAAATATCCCAATAGAGCATAGATACCTGCCGAACCAATAAACCCAGGAACAAAGCCCAAAACACCGAGAATTATGCCCTCTTGGAAAACAACCATCAACAGATTTCGATCTGAGTAGCCCATCGCTTTGAGAGTGGCATACTCGGCTAGATGGTCGTTGACATCAGCGTGCAATACTTCATAAACAATCACCACCCCCGTAAAAAATCCCATCACCACACCAAAGTTAAATAGGATACCACCAGGAACTTCAGCCCAGTAATCTTCTTCTGCTTTGATATATTCTCGATGGGTCATCACCTCCACATCTTGGGGTAAATATGCCTGGACTTTGCTCTTGACGGTTTCTAGGTCTACTCCTGGCTGAAGCGTAAGAATGCCAACACTTAAATTCTCAATGCTATCCGCACCAAACAAACGCAGATAATTCCAGTCACTGGTGACAAGGTGTCCGTCGATAAAGATCGTGCTGCCCATGGTAAAAATACCACCAACCTTAACTCTAGTTCCCGATATTTCGGTAGTAACGGTTTTTCCTCGCTCAAAAGACTCAGGTACAGAACCCAACTTAGGAAGAGATAGGCTGTCAAACAGAACTGTATTAGGCAGCTTGATTTGTTCTAACTGTTGGTTTATTTCTGGTAAGCCGACTACCGAACGGACGGGATCGAAAGCAATTACGCCTACGCTACTTATTTTCTGATTCCAAGGATTAATCCAACTACCGAAAGAGAAGTATAGCGGATCGGCAGATGCTACGCCATCGATGGCTTCAGCTTGAAACAAATGACGGCGATCGAATGTCTGACCATCACCCAAAAATTCCGAACGGTTGCTGACGATAAATAAGTCCCCACGCAGTTGTTTGTGAAGATTGGTCGCCCCACCAAACATACTCATCCTGAACCCCTGCATGGTGAATATCATAATATCGGCAGAGGCAATAGCAATCAAAGCTACCAACAGGCGCACTTTTTGATGCCAAAGTTGCGTCAAACCCAAAGGAGGTTCTTTGGTGAATTTTTTTAGTAGAGTTTTGAGTGGCATAGGTTAGTAGTTAGTGGTTAGTGGTTGGTAGATATCGGGTTATTTTTGGGATTAATAAGATTAGTGGTTAGTAGTTAGTTGGTGCTTTGGATAGATCTAATTTTGAGAAGTTGGAAGTTTATCAGTTGTCCGAGCGTTTGGCGGATGAGATCTGGGCGATCGCAAGCAAGTGGCAATATTTTGAGAAGGATACAGTAGGGAAACAAATAGTTCGTTCTGCTGATAGTGTTGGTGCAAACATAGCAGAAGGCAACGGACGTTATAGCTACAAGGATAATCAGCGTTTTGTTCGGATTGCTAGAGGTTCTTTAAATGAAACTAGACATTGGTTGAGAAGAGCTTATACTCGTAAGTTATTAACTACAGAAGAAATTGACAAATTGAAACCAATTATCGAAGAACTCACTCTAAAACTCAATGGCTACCTCCGATACCTAAAAAACTCCTCAACTAACAACTAACGACTAACAACTAACGACTATCCAAATTAATCTTTACCCTCACCTGCAAATTAGTTAACCCTGCTACTTTCTCACTATCTTGAGGATCGAGACGCACTTTGACTTCTACGACTCTTGCATCTTTATCCGCAGCAGGATCGGATTCTAGGATGTCTTGTTTTTTGATTTGTAACCCTACGTGGTCTACTGTTCCTTGTAGTTTTCCCTCAAAGCCACCGTGTTCGCTCACAATTGTCGCAGGTTGTCCCACTTTTACCATGCCGACATCGGTTTCGTAGACTTCGGCGATCGCATACA
>NZ_JBZNBU010000342.1:0-1857 GCF_058530065.1 Waterburya sp.
GTTCAAAAGTTAGACAGCTTAGGAGTGTTAGAATTTCTGGCATGGGCTTTGCGGAACTTCGTTTAGGAGTAAACCTAGTTTCCTATAAAAGTCCTCTTGACTTCACACCAAAATTTGGCTCCTCATTTGGCGAAGGTATTGTCTACTTCTGGCTTTTCTACAGTAAGCTATACCAACTGGAGTAGTATCGGTTGGTTAGTGTTAATAATCCTGATGCTGATTGGTGGCGGTACGGGGGCAACCGCAGGCGGAATTAAACAGTTTCGCATCTATGCTCTTTATCGTGGTGTAGTTTGGGAAGTGCGACGGCAATTGTTACCTAAAGATGCCGTAACCGAACCCGATATTTGGCAGGGAGAAACAAGACAGTTTTTGAGCGATCGCCAGTTACGTCAGATCGGTATGTTTGTCTGGTTATATTTGGGAATTTATCTAGCTGGTACTGGAATTATTACGGCTTATGGTTATTCTTTACCCGAAAGCCTGTTTGAATATGCTAGTGCTTTGAGTACGGTGGGATTATCAATCGGTGTAACTGCTCCCGATGCGCCAGTAGGATTGCTGTGGACAGAAATTACGGGAATGTTTTTGGGTAGACTGGAATTTTTTCCCGTTTTTGTGGGATTAATTCGGCTTTATCGGGATATTTATCTCTGCTTCCTCACGAGTTCTTCAAGATAGTTTTTTATATATGTAAGTGGTTAGATCTGCCTTGATAGCCGATCGATCTTAATATTCATCAGCTTCAATCGTAGAGGAGGTGGGGCATGAAAGTATCCGATATTATGACCAAAGAGGTTTTATTGATTCACGGTTCGGCTAAAGTAGCTGAAGCGATCGCCATGATGCAAAATAAAAAAATGCGCTCTTTGATTGTCGAACCCAGCGACGACTCAAATGACTATGGCATAGTTACCGAAGCCGACATTGTATATATGGTAATCGCTAAGGAAATAGATCCCGAACAGGTCAAGATTCATCAAATAATGACTAAACCCTGCATTGCGGTCGATCCCGATCTCAGTCTTCCTGAAGTGGGGCGATTATTTGCCGAAGTTGGGATTCAAAAAGCACCTGTAATCAAAGATCGACTACTAGGTATTATTTCCGTAACCGATATTCTGATGAAAACTAAGGTGGCGCAACTATCCCCCACCGATATTTTGTCTCAAAGAATTGGTGAAGCTGTCTTGCATAGCCGAATCTATTGCGATTTAGAAGAACAAATAAACCATGAATCTGAAATTGCCTGGAATGTAGTAGAAGAACTTGAATCTGAAAAGGTTGGGGAATAAAAAATGAAGATCTAGCCATACCTTACGGTTGGGGAATTTATCCAATTGCCAAGCGATCGCGGTAGCGATGAATCCCTTAAATTCAAGGACAAGTAGAACTTTTCCAAACAACGATTGGAGGTTAGAAAGATATTTTTTGAGTTCTCTAACCCGAATTGGAGATCTTGACTCTGTTCCTTTTGAGGTTAAACCCTTACCGCGATCGCGACCCTCAAGAACATAGACTTGTATATCAAGTGAGTAATGACAAATTGATTTTCCTACAATGTCGTTACCATTACTAGATGCTTAAAAGTCCAGGGATTTTAAGCGATCGCAATATCAATATCGGGATCGCCTTAAATAAATTTAAACCTCTTCTTGGCTGTTCTGTCTTTCTATTGTAGCGATCGCAGCGTTAATTGCTGCCAATCTTGTCTCAAGATCGTCGCGCATAGATTTAAGAAATTTTAGTCTACGTTGTCTCCAGGTTAAATTGGATTCGGGATTAAAACAGGATTGGCACAAATGAAAAAACATGGTTATTCTCTCCAGATAAATGTTCGTTGTATTTTTACTTTAA
>NZ_JBZNBU010000343.1:0-2555 GCF_058530065.1 Waterburya sp.
CGGATTTAGTATCATTAATTTTCTTGGTAGTCCTAAAGATGGTTAAAAATTTGGGCGATCTCAACAATCAAATATGCCAAAATTGCTATTTTATTCAGATCTTAAAGTAAAAAAGGTCACTTCAGGAGCGCAATTAATTCGGATGGGGACATCACTAAAGCCAATACCTCGACTAACATATAGTTTATTTCCCGCTTCTCCATAATTTTCTATCCATTCATCAGCGAACACCCGATCTTCTTTAACTAAAGCTAACCACGACCACTTTGGTAAATAGGGTAAACGAATTTGTCCTCCGTGAGTATGTCCTGCAACCGCAAATGGAGCAGTATTAGCAGGAAAAGCAGTAAAAGAGTCAGGATTATGCATCATTACAACTCTAGGACGATTATCGGGTAATTGCGCCAAAGCTGTATTTACTTTGTCATTATTTGCCCAATGTGAGCCAACACCTACTAGATATAGATCGGATTCTTGATTATTTAATGATAGTTTTACCGCTTCGTTATTTACAACCTGAATGTTAATAGCTTCTAATGCTTGTTCCAACTGGGCTGCAAGTTCTTTTTTCGGTGGCATTTTCTGACTTTTCATCCCGTAGTCATGATTGCCCAACACTGCATAGGTAGGAATTTTAGCTTCAGTTAAGGGACTAATTAGTTTAATTACTTCATTGATTTCCTCTTCGGGATTGGGAGTAGCATGATAAATAAAGTCACCACTAATTAAAACTGCTGCGGGTTGTTCTTCAATTAGTTTATCGACGCTTTTAGCAACTGTGGCGACATTATCCCACCACATACCCACTTGGAAATCAGATACTTGTCCGATCTTTTGTCCTTCCCAGACTGGGGGAAGATTGGGAATAACTGCTGTCTCTTCTTCGTCATCTAAGATATAGGGTTCAACTAAACCCCAGATAATTAAAAATATTAATACTATAGGGATTGCTGCTATTCCCCAAAGTAATTTTTTCTTATTTCTGGTTAATTTTGTATTATTTATTTGGCTGTCTCTGTTTCTCATTTCCATAGTTAAACGTCCTCTTTTGAGATCCAACTAAGCAATCCTAAAGAATTAGCACTACCAAAAAAATGTGCGCCCAAAATATTTAACTGAGCCAAAACTAAGAGTAAATCGGCAATTTTTATCACTTGTTCTCGTTCGTATACAACAACCCCTTGGGGGCGAGAAATCGCATTCGTGACCAATGATAAATAAGATCTTTACTCACTTCTTTGCATAATTAGTTCTGCCACCAAACCAGTCCAACCAGTTTGATGAGATGCACCTAAACCTGCACCATTATCTCCATGAAAATATTCATTAAACGTCAATAGATTGCGCCAATTTTCATCAGTATTAAATTTACTAAAATCACCATAAATTGGTCGTTCCCCGTTCTCTTTTGGTAGAAAGATTTTAATTAAGCGTCTTTCTAATTCTGATGCTACTTCCCCAAGAGCCATCATCTTACTCGAACCTGTGGGGCATTCGACTTGCAAATTACCGTTATAGTAATAATCAAATCTTTGCAAAGCTTCAATCAAAAGATAATTTACAGGAAACCAAATAGGACCCCGCCAATTGGAATTTCCGCCAAACATCTTACTGGGAGATTCGGCTGGTTCGTAAGCAACTTGATAAGTTTCGTCATTGACATCAAAAGTATAGGGATGCTCTTGATGGTATTTAGAAACAGAACGAATACCATAATCGCTGAGAAATTCCGTTTCAGCTAACATTTTTTGCAACAAAAGACGCAATCTATCTTCATCTACTACTGCGAGTAAGCGACGGGAATCACTATCGCATCCTTCCATACAAGCAAGGTTACGACTGAGTTGGGGACGTTGGTTAATGAACCATTCGACTCGTTTTTTAAATCCTGGTAATTTATCCAGAGTTTTTTGTTCGATAGTGGTAACAGCAAATAGGGGAATTAAACCCACCATCGAACGCACTTTGAGGTCGATATTTTCTCCATTAGGAAGATGCAGCACATCATAATAAAAACCATCCTCTTCATTCCATAAATCAGTGCCTTTTGTACCCATATGATTCATGGCATCGACAATATAGAGGAAATGTTCAAAGAACTTGCTGGCGATATCTTCGTAAACATCATTATCTTGTGCCAACTCTAGGGCAATAGTCAGTAAATCCAAACAATACATCGCCATCCAGCTAGTACCATCAGATTGGGATAATTTCCCCCCTGTCGGCAGATCTCCTCCGCGATTAAAGACACCGATGTTATCTAAGCCAAGAAAACCTCCTTGAAAGACATTATTATTATCGTCGTCATGTTGATTTACCCACCAGGTAAAGTTAAGCAGTAGCTTTTGAAATACCCGTTCTAAAAACTTTTTATCAGCACGCCCATAAATTTCTTGTTCGATACTATATACTCGCCATACCGCCCAAGCATGAACGGGAGGATTTACCCCATCAAAATCCCATTCATAGGCTGGCATCTGACCGTTGGGATGCATATACCATTCACGGGTGAGGCGTTCGAGTTGTTTTTTGGCAAAGTCAGGATCGATCGCTGC
>NZ_JBZNBU010000344.1:0-13215 GCF_058530065.1 Waterburya sp.
GTGGAAATAGTGCGATTCGTTGGTAGTAGGAGCTTCTAGCAACTAGAAGGGTATGACTATCGTTCAGTTGGATACAAAAATGACTAACACAAGTTAACCAAAGAATATGCGGATTACCGAACCGTAAAATGTACGGGAAGCCGACCAACTGAATAACTTTTATCAGGATGTGGGTGAAAGCCCCACCCCTCAAGTCCAGAGGTGACTCTTTATCTGACCACAGTGAGTAGACTCGGAAATCTACAGGCTGAAGCTGGTAACAGGGCGGAATCAGAAGAGGTGTACATAACTCTACACTGCCGCTAACAAGGAGTGACTATGACCAAACAGAACCTAGAAAAGTGTCCTAACCATGAGCGGGAAATGTACAAACAAAAATCCCGACTTCGTTAGCGTAAAAATACCCGCATAGACATTGTTTCATCATATGCAAAGGACATGGGTAGTTAACGGGCAAAGTGGTTCGGTCTAAGGTCACAAACAATCTCGATAAAGGAACGAATAAAAACGACTAGTGAGTCTTAGGGGTAAGAAACCTGAGTAGGCATGACGAGATGCGGAAACCTCACAGTCGGGTAGGATGACCCGTAATTGGGTCAAGGCTTGGAAAAATATATTCAATCGAGTAGAGCGAATGGCTATACACATTAAATCAAAATTTAATAGTGAGTCTTGGGAAAATCTACCCTGGAAGAAATTCCAGGTAGATTTATTCCGCCTCCAAAGAAGGATATACAAAGCCGTTAGAGAAGGAGACATGGCAAAGGCTATAAAACTCCAGAAGCTAATTATTCGCTCCAGAGGTGCAAGATATCTTGCCATTAGACAAGTAACCCAACTCAATGAAGGGAGAAAGACAGCAGGAATAGACGGCATAGTAGCACTTGATTTCAAGCAAAGATTTGAACTCGAAGAGAACTTAGCCAAAAATGCAACCAAATGGAGACATCAAGGGTTAAGGGAAATAAAAATCCCAAAAAAGAACGGGAAAACCCGTACTCTAAAAGTTCCCACAATATCAGATAGAGCATGGCAGTGCCTAATCAAACAGGCTTTAGAACCAGCCCACGAAGCAACATTCCACGAAGGAAGCTACGGCTTTAGAACTGGAAGGTCTGCACACGATGCCCAAAAGCAAGTGTTCAACAGACTAAGTAGTAATGCCAATGGACTGAAGAAAAAAGTCATAGAATTAGACATAAAAAGCTGCTTTGACAGAATAAGCCATGAAGCTATCATCAAGGAGCTTATCGCCCCAAAGGAAATAAGAATAGGTATACAGAGAGCATTAAAAGCAGGAGTAAACCCAAAATTTCCCGAACAAGGAACACCCCAAGGTGGAGTATTTAGCCCACTTTTAGCTAACATCGCCCTCAACGGGATTGAAAGGGTAACGGAAATAGGATATTCCAAAAGTAAGATTAGTAAAGGTAAAAATCCTATAACAATCAGATATGCGGATGACCTAGTAATAATCGTTAAACCCGAACACAATCTACAGGAAATTTTAGAAAATATCGAGAAATTCCTAAACGAACGAGGAATGGAGCTAAATGCGGAAAAAACAAAAATAGTCGCCTCAACAGATGGATTTGATTTCTTAGGATGGCATATGGTCGTCCAAAAAAACGGAAAATTCAGAAGTTATCCATCAAAGGAAAACTACGAATCGTTCAGAGAGAAAGTCAAAGAAATCGTCAACAACTCTAACTGTGGTTCAAAAGAGAAGGCTTGTAAGCTAGCCCCAATAGTAAGAGGGTGGAGAAACTACCATCGATACTGCTGTCTGGAAGGTGAAAAATTCAAACTCAGTGCTATGAGAGACAGAGCTTACAAAGTATTCAACAAGGAAAAGAAGAACAATAAAGAGACAGTAAGTCAACTTATTCAAACCGCTTTTCCAGCAGTACCCTACTCCGAAAACAGATTTGTTAACGTAGCAGGGGATAAATCCCCCTACGATGGAGATATAGCATACTGGAGCAAGAGAAATTCAAAGCTCTACGACGGTGCGTTAGCCAGACAAATCAGAAGGCAGAATCACAAATGCGTACATTGCGGATTAAATTTCTTTGGAGATAACGTAGAACTTCACCATATTGATGGAAATCATCAAAATTGGAATAGAAGTAATTTATCGGCGATCCATAGAACTTGTCACCATTATGTACACATGGGCAAAAGAGAACAAAGCTCTAACCAAGTCGGGAGCTAGATGCCACGAAAGTTGCACGTCTAGATCTAACTGAGAGGTGCGAGGAGTAATATCCTCCATCGACTCAACCCCCAAAGCATCGAAACGTTGGTTACAATTACCGTTACTTTCATCCATTGCCAAGATACAGCGTTTTTCAGTTTACTGAGGTACATCTAACTTCTGCCTCGACCGAAAGTAAGGCGTTTAGTTAGCCGCAACTAGTCCTTTAGGGCTGCCCCCTGCCTGCATGCGGACACACGAATGTCCTTTGCGTCTTAAAACGATCTATTCTGTACCTGACTTAGATGAAAACTGCTGTATCTTTACTATCAGCCATCAAAGCTTAAGCTCTATCTCGCAATTCTTGAGCCAAACTTCAACAACAAATTAGAGCGATTATTGGTAGCGATGGTTTGGAAAATTGTTGGTCGATTCCTCCTCAGATGGGACGAGGTACGACTCGTTCTTTCCACTTCTTGTCTAACTTTACTAACTATTAAATCTTGATTTTCCTTTTTTTCTAAAAACACGATTACGGTGACTTTCTAGATCAAAATCTAGTCGATGATCTTAATAAAGTTTCTTTTAACAATCTCAATAGCAAATTTAGTGGCTTTCAAATTACTGGGGATGCGTCAGCGTTATCCGTGTTGCGGATTGATCAAGCATATAAAGCAGATTGTTTGCTAGCAGTTGCTGACAGAATTGTGTTATTTCTTCTCCTTTTTATTATTCGATAATCGACCAGATTTTTTGTAGTATGGGGTAAAAAATAATTTAATATTCTTGTACTATATATTTTCTTTTACCATAGAGTCATAATTTATTTTTATCTATCCTCTATTGCGATTGCCTTGGAGCAATGGCTTATGATTTATGTTATCTCCCGAACTTGTAGCTAGCTATGTTGAAGTAGCTAATATTTTCATTTCTATTGTTATCGCTATTTTTGGGTTATCGATGTGGGTTCGACTCAAGTTTTCTCTGCAAAAGAAAGCGATTGGTTTTTTCTTGTTGGGAATTTTGCTATTTGCTCTAACAGAGTTTTTGCTCGTGGCTAATCTAGCTTGGAACTCTGGTGCAGTTGAGAGTTTTAAAGATTTAGCCAAGATTGTTTTTATTATAGTGTTGGGAATATCTTTGGCTTTGTTTTGGCAGTCAGAACGAAAAGAAATAACTCGTCTGCGCCGTCGCGCTTTTCGAGATCGACTGACTGGACTTTACAATTATGCTTATTTTACTCAGGCTGGAGAGCAAAAGTTTCTGGAGGCAAAAAGAAATCAATTACCCTTGAGTTTGATGATCTTAGATTTGGATGATTTTAAAGCTTATAACGACAATTACGGTCATGAAGCGGGGAACGCTGCATTACGCTATTTTGCGATGGAATTAAAGCGCATTACCAGAACCTACGATCTGGTTGCCAGATATGGCGGTGAGGAATTTGTTATTTTAGTTAATTCAAATATAAAAGAAGCTTACAATCTCGCACATCGTATATGCCAAGGAATTGCTTTTTCTTGTACGCCTCAATCTCATCCTGAGTTGTTGCGATCTATTACAGTTTCAATTGGCTTATCAGCATTAACCAAATCAATGAGTAGTTTGGAAAACTTGATTGAGGCAGCGGACATAGAACTATACCGTGCCAAACAAACGGGGAAGAATCGCGTATATTCTGTTGATCGATGAAAAAACTTACCTATCGGGAGTGCCATCTTGTATTTTGATAGGTAAGCCAAACTTGAAAATTTATACGACTAATTTAAGAAGGTTTTTAGATTTGGTAGTAATGATTCAATGGGCGCAGATGCGACGAGCGATTTTTTAAAGAAGCGCACTTTCATGTATTTTCGTGTTCTAGAAGCGAATTCTCAATCATTTTGTTGCCTTGTAGAACGGGGATTTTGTGTTTGAGTTTAAGTAAGCACTGGGACTTTGATATTCTGTGATGACTATAGATCGATGGAATCTATTTACTCTTTTCAATCTTAAGATTACCCAAATTCAGATAATTTGTTTCGCGTTATTTTTTTGATTAAATCTTTTCACAAACAAAGTATGATTTAACTATTGTCATCTGCTAAATCCAATGTATTAATAAAGTGCAGTTTCTTCTAAGACGTATCTATGAAGGACAATAAACCAGCCTCAAACAACCAAATCGTTACTACGACCAGCAATGCTTTAAAAGTCGATCCAGTAACGGAAACCACTCCCTTAAGAGAACCAAGCATCGCTCTTAATGCTTCAGCATTAGTGGGGGTCATTGAAACTGTGGTTCAAAGACTTATTCCCAATCGCCAAAGCCCTCTAGCTTATCTACGGGATCTAGAAGAAGCCTATCAAAATGGCTGGCTGCTTTCTACATCAGAATTGGCAAAGTTACTGGGATTATCCCCCAAAACGATCGCAGGCTACGGACAAGAGTTTGGGGATGCGGGGTTTATTTTTACTAGAGCGGGAACGAGAAAAGGTGGTGAAATAGCTTTGTCGATTGAAAAAGAGGATGATAGTTTGGCGGATAGTTTACCCTCATCAACTAAAGGGATCAAAGAAGCTTTTAGCGATGCTTTCGATCCCTAAACTAATTACTAATATCTTAAATTTAAAACTGTCGCTGCGATCGCTTCGTTCGGGGAATAAATTATCGTAACAGATAAGAATCAGAGCTTTTTGCTATAGTCTATTGCTGTTGTTACTTTGAATTTGTTAATACAACTTCATACCTAGTTAATCAATATTATGATAACTGAAGCAATTAAAGTAGAAAGAATTGCGATCGCCATCAAAAATTTGTCTCCTAAAATGTCTGGAACAAAAATCGTTCAGCTATCAGACTTACACTATGATGGGATACGTTTAAGTGAAGCTACCCTCAAACAGGCGATCGCGATTAGTAATGCAGAAAACCCTGATTTAGTGATGATTACGGGGGATTTTGTGACCGATAACCCCGCACCAATCGACGATTTAGCAAGACATTTAAAGAACCTCCAAAGTAAGTATGGGGTCTATGGCTGTTTGGGCAATCACGATCTTATTCCTAGTACGGCAAAAGCAAAAATCATCGAAGCTTTGACTAAAATAGAGCTAAAGATACTTTGGAATGAAGTTGTCTATCCTTTGGGAAACGAGCTAGCGATCGCGGGTTTACCAGATTTTTGGTCGAGGGAATTTAAACCAGCACCAGTATTTGCCCAAATTCCGGCTGATATTCCCTGCATTGTCTTATCCCATAATCCCGACTCTGCTAGCGCGCTTCAGCAATACCGTATCGATCTGCAACTTTCAGGGCATACTCATGGTGGACAAATTGTGCTGCCCAATTATGGTCCAGTAGCTGCCATATTACCCAAAATCAGAAAACGCATCCCCAAATCTATACGTAACTATCTACCCTATATTAAAGATTGTGCCAAAGTAGTAAAACATTGGAATTGGTCGGAAGGCTGGCATCAGGTAGGCAAAAATCAGCTTTACGTCAATCGTGGTTTGGGTACGTATCTTCCAGGACGTTTTAACTGTCCTCCCGAAGTTACAGTAATTACTTTGGAAGGTTGAATATTTAATATTGAACCTCATCTTGAGAAAACAGCCCCAACATTGGTGCTAAAATTGCTCCAAAAATAAAACCTCCTGCGTGAGCCCAATAAGCCACACCGCCTCTTTCCATGCCGACGCTAGCCTGTACTTCAAAAGAAGCAACACCATTGAAGGCTTGTTGTAAGAACCAGAAGCCCAAGAAGTAAACAGCAGGTATTCTAAATAAGGGAAAGAAAAATCCCAAGGGAACTACAGTGACAATTTTAGCTTGGGGAAACTTTAAAATATATGCTCCCATAACTCCCGCGATCGCGCCACTTGCCCCCAAAGAAGGAACGACAGACATGGCGGAAAAGAACCATTGGGATAAACCCGCTAATACGCCACAAGCTAGATAAAAAAACAAATATTTAACACTTCCTAGTTGCTCTTCAATATTGTTGCCAAAAATATACAGAAATAGCATATTAAAAGCAATATGAGTAAAACCAGCGTGAAGAAACTGAGAAGTAATTAGAGTCGCTAATTCTGGTACTCCTTGATTAATAGCAACACCATTAAAGCTGGCGGTTAATTCCTGAGGAACGATCGCAAATAAATGAAAAAATACATTTAACTGACTGGGATTTAAACTCAATTCATAAACAAAAGCTAAAATATTAGCTGCGATTAAGAGATAAGTTATGTAAGGGGTAATTTTAATCGGATTCTCGTCTTTTAAAGGTACCACTGTTTTATTTTGAGTTTGGTCTTAGTTTAATTAATATTTCACCTTAAAACGAACCCCATATTTTTGTCATCTGTCTTCAAGAATATTGTGTTCAACAATTTTGGCGATCGCGTAGCTAGTCACAGTTTAATTTTGCTTATAATGATGTCTCGCTCGGAAACTTACATCCGTTTTCAGTTGAATAGCTCTCTGGGAAAATTTACTATTCGTAGTTTTTAGTTTTTAGTTCTTAGTTCTTAGTTTTTAAAGTTTAATTATGTGGTCTACCCATGTGAAAAGCGCAGTAAGTAAAAAATAATGGATAATCGGTAGCTTAACGGGTTAACTAGTCTAACTGTTCTCCAGAACTTGTTTCATATATCTGCCCCAAAGAGTTGAAGCTTGGTAACTACTGCCTCTGGTGGGTGAATTATCGTCATTACCGAGCCAGACTCCCGTAACGTAGTCATAATCTTTGATGGGAGCGTAGCCGATAAACCAAAGATCGACATTTTTATCCGTAGTACCTGTTTTTCCTGCTTCTCCTTTATCGATATATGCTCCTTTTCCCGTACCTTCTGCGACGGCTTCTCGGAGCATTTCGGTAAGCTTGTCGGTAATCTCTGGCTGCATTACATCGCGGAAGGTTTCTTCGTCATCTTCAAAAACATATACTTCTCGACAAGTATCTTGGTTTCCCGATTCTTTGCAGTCACTACCATCTAAGACGCGATTGATGGCGTGGGGTTTATTCCAAATACCATCATTGGCAATGGTGGCATAAGCTCCAGTCATCTCTAAAACGGTAGTTTCGCTCTGTCCGATGACCAAACCAGGTGCTTCAATTAAAGGAGACTTGACCCCCAAACGTTGAGCTACATCAATAACCTTTTTTAAACCTACTTCTTGGGCTACTCTAAGGACAGTTACGTTTTCCGATTGGGCTAACCCCCGATACATATCAATGTCCCCACTACTGCGCTCGCAACCTCGATATTGTTGCCCTTTCCAGGTTAAAGAGTCGCAAGAATATTCCGTATCTGGATCGATACCTTCTTCTAAGGCTGCGGCATAGGCAAAGACTTTAAAAGTCGATCCTGGCTGTCTTTTTGCTTGGACTACTCGATTAAATTGACTGCTATTAAAATTCACTCCACCTGCCAAAGCCAGTATATTGCCGTTACGACTATCGAGGGTGACTACTGCCCCTTGAGAAAAGCCAAAGCGATCGCCATCATTACTAATGGAATATTCTAGGGCTGATTCTGCTTCTTGTTGCAATCTGGGGTCTAAACCCGTTTCGACAATAAAGTTTCCTTCCTGGGCTACATCCGAACCTAATAATGCTTCTAATTCGTTTAAGACATAGCTGTAAAAATAGGGAGCGACGGTGTTAGAGAAGGTTTGACGGGCTTTGGGGCTAACTTCAATGCGCGATCGCCTGGCTCGATCTGCTTCTGCTTCTTCTACCATGCCTAATTTCACCATGCGATCGATAATACGGTTGCGTAAGCCAACGGCAGTTTCATAGTCTTTGACGGGATTGTAGAGATTGGGTGCGGGTAAGATAGCCACGAGGCTGGCTGCTTCAGAAAGATCGAGATCGGCGGCAGATTTTTCAAAGTAAAATTGGGCGGCATCTTCAAAACCATAGCTACCAATCCCTAAATAAACTCGATTCAAATAGGTTTTAAGAATAAAGTTCTTACTGTAGAAAAATTCTAGTTTTAGGGCTACAATCATTTCCCGAATTTTCCGCCCTGCGGTATTTTCTCGCCCCACTTCGGGAAACAAACTACGAGCTAGTTGTTGGGTTAAAGTACTCGCCCCTTGACGCAATTCAGCAGAAGTAAGGTTAATTAAGACTGCTCTGGTTACGCCAATGGGATCGACTCCAAAATGCCAATAGAAACGACTGTCTTCCGAAGCAATTACGGCATTGGGTAAATAAGGGGAAAAATCGGCAAGTTTTTTTAATTCCCGATGGGTATTGTTACGGGCGGTAGGATTGATCGTAGTTTCGTTGTCCCTGGCATAAACCACTACTGGCAAAGTAGATTCTTGGGGAATTGGATAGACGGGTACTTTTAACCATTCAATACTTAAAACAAGCAACAGTAAAGCCAACATTCCCGCCATACCATAGAGGGCATAACGAATTACATAAAGCCACAATGGAGGAGGATTGTAATAGCTTACCGTCACTCCTGCCACTAACTCTGGAGGACCTATAGTAAAACTTTCCCCGTGAAAGAGGGAGAAGGTTTTATAACGACGCTTACCTCGATAAATGCCGTTAGTAGATTTCTCGTCTTGAATGATAAAAGAACGAGGTTTTTTACGGTTTCGTTTAAGAATTAAATGGGTTTGACTAACAACGGGGTTGCGGATGCTAATGTCACAACGAGAGCTACGCCCTAAAGTATAGCGATCGCCTGCTAAGGGATAAACTTGTTCTTTGCCATTAGCTTCTTTGATACGTAATTCGGGAGTTCGATCGCCTGCTTTGAAATTGCTAGGGTTAAAGTTTACCTTTGCCTGAAACTTTTGTACGGCTTGGGTAACAGCTTTGCTCATGGGAGATCGGGAATTGTTACCATGAGAAGGAGGTTTGCTAGTCATTAAGTCATCTCGCCACAAAAACGCCAATAAGTTTTAAATTTCTTAAATTTATTATTTTTCTATGTTTTTGTATATTGTAAGAAATTAGTGGGCAAATCGATTTTGCCACTAAAAAAACTATTTGTCTGTGGCAGTCAGTTTTAATTATCTTTAAACATAATAAATAGGTCTTGTTGGCTGGTAGAGGAATCGGGCATAGTTACCGTAGAGCCTACCGCTTCTATAGAATTGAGTAAAGCCATTGCTATTTCGGCTTCTGAAGCGGATTTTGCTAGGGGGAAGTTTTCCGTCGCCTGCATAATTTGAGCCACATCAATATATAGATAGCCTGCATTTTTCTTGGGCAATTGTTTGGTCATGGCTTGGAAGCTCTTATTTTTAGCCAGAGGTTTTTTGCCCGATTCGCTAAAGGATTCAAAGGTAGAATCATCCCAAGCAAACAACAAATGATTTTTATCCAACCAGCCATAATTTATTCCCCCCGATGTTCCATTGACGCGCCATTGAGTAGTGGTTTGTTGGTTGATTTTCTTTTGTTGGGGAACAACAGCCAGATTTTTTTGCAAGCTATTTTCTAATTTCCCGATGGTTTCTTTTGCTTTGTTTGGTTGACTAGTTTCGAGAATAATTCCCCCACTCAAACCCAAATTGAATTGAGGATTAGAGGATTTCGGGCTATCCGTTAGAGCGATCGCAAATTCTCCATCCATCCAGTTAAAAATATCTGTTTCTAAATCTAGATTGGCTGTCTGACGAGTACCTAATTTAGCCAGATTAAAATAGCGACTAGTATCCCGATGCTGTTTTATTTGAGCGACAAACTGTTCCCAAAAGACATTAATTCCGTTGCCATTTACTACGGCGATCGCATTATCGGGCAAACGTTTGAGGATCTTGCTTGGATTGGCTTTAAAATGAGCGGTAAGTTCGTCAGAATTAAATTGAGTCACCGACTGGAAACGCAATCCTTGCTTCTCTACCCCAAAACCCATCACTATTGAATCTACGGAGTTTAAGACAGATAATAATTCAGCCGAGGCTGCGGGGATTTGTGGATCTTGGGCGATCGCATCGGCAATTAACTTGCCATAGTTAGGAATATAAACTTTGGTTAGACTATCTCCCGTATCTATTTTCTGCTTCAAAATTTGCTGATTATCTGCCAGAGACTTATCTTCTTTATCTTTATAAGTATCGATCGCCTGTTCGATAATGTCTCTTTCTTCTGCTAATAGCAATCTGTTACCAATCAAGGCAGAAATTGTATCTTCTTTACCACCCTTAGCCTCAGTAATCTTGACTCCTTTATATTTACTTTCTACTAACTCTGTTTCTGCTTCAATTTTCTTGAGAAACTTATAGGCTTTAAGTTTATTTTTCACTCCCAAAACTACCAACATTTCAGGATCGGATATACCTCCATCTCCAGGAATAGAAGCAAACATCGCCCCATCTAACCAGGGTTGAATATCTTTTTGATAGCTAAAATCTGCCGATTCTAGGTCTATTTCCGTTTTAAACTTTTCAATTTGCCCTGCAATTAACTGTTGACTTTTACTATTACCTAACTCTGTAATTTTCGACCATTGTTCTAAGTCAGTTTCCACAAAAGCAGCAAACATAGCTTTGTCGCTAATCACTTCAGCAGCATCAGAGGGAGTCAATTCCTTGCCAATTACCTGGCGGGATAAATAACGCCCCCCAACTAACAATGCGATTGCTATGCCCATAAGAGGAAGACATCCCAAACCAGATTTCTTTCTACTCATCGATCAATATTTTTTAAATCTACAATTCTTAACCTAGCTTTGGTCATTTCTTCTCAGTGCGATCGCGATCTAGAATTGAATACGATTGAACCAAATTATTTATGCAGACTTAGTAGATAGACTGGGTGGCTTGGAGAATCCAATATTTTCTACTCACGCTGTTTTAACAAAACGAATAATTTCTCTGACATGACTTAAAAATTGACTGTCTTCGCTTAATTGAGAAACAGCAGCTATAGCTTCTTGGGAAAGTCGTTCGTGTTCTACAATATTTTTGGCTCTATCTTCTTCTAATAATGCTTTTTGCAATGCTATTTGATGGCGATTTTCTTGGACTGCTTGTTGTTGTCTGGCAATTAAAGAATCAGAATTTTTTAGATCTAATAAATCTTCTAATACCTTAATTCTTGCTTGAAGAGATTTTACTTTCCGATCGAGCTCGATCGCATCTTCGCGAGGAATTTTAACTTCTTGTTTAATAGTTAATAATCTTTGGTTTAAATACTGATAACCGCGAATGGCTGGACGCAAAATAGTCAAAAGCAAAGTTAATCCAGAACTGACATAACCCACATTACTGATACCATTAGCAGCCAATAAATATAAAGCAAGAGCAGAAACTAAATGTAGAGTAATGGCAACAATAATCGACCAACGAGCTATTTTGCCAACATACTTAAGTTGTTTGAGATCGACTTTAATCTCTTTTTCTTGAGAACGATTAGCCTCATTTAGAGTTTCACAAGCATCAAAATAAACATTCCAGGGAATAGTAACAATTGCCAATAACCACCAAAAAGAAGCAATGCCAATTATCCAATCAACTAAGCTTCCCGCAGATATATCTAACCATTGGATGATTCCTGCCAAAACTGTTGCCAATATTCCCAAACCAACAGTCAAACTAATATATTTACTAAACACAATTGAACACAAAATATAACTTAAGTTTTATTATCGGGAAATTAAAAACCAATTCACAATTATCTATGACAATTCATTGGGCTACACAACATAAAAGAGGATCGATATATATATAAGCTTAAAATTCACTCATGATATTTACCGATCGCCTTACAATAACAAAAAAACTAATTTAACAAGATCGATATGGAACGTCGTGCGTTACTGAAATGGTTGGCAGGTTTTACCGCAGGAACGATTTTATCCACCCAAGCCAAAGCCCAAGGTCAAGCAAAAGGCGAAGCCACCAATTCAGATCGTCTGGGAAAACTGTTACCCCAAAGAAGTTTGGGACGCACGGGAGAAGCCGTAACTATGTTGGGCTTGGGGGGATGGCATTTAGGCAGATTTGGCGAGAGAGAGGCACAAGCAGCGATTGAAATGGCACTAGAGGGAGGAATCCGTTTTTTTGATACCGCCCAAATGTATCAATCAGGAGGTAGCGAAGCCCTAATGGGTAAATTACTCGTTCCCCAATATCGCGATGATGTCTATCTAATGACTAAAACCTCTGCCACTAATGCTAGAGATGCTCGTCGCGCCCTAGAAGATTCTTTGAGAAGATTGAATACCGATTATCTTGACTTGTGGCAAGTTCACACGGTAGAAAATCCTGGAGATGTTAGCAACCGCATTGCCAACGGAGTTTTTGAAGTAATGGCAGAAGCCAAAGCATCAGGAAAAGTAAGACATATCGGCTTTACTGGACACAGACAACCGTCAGCACACCTTAAAGTTTTGGCAGAGTCGGATATATTTGATACTTGTCAAATGCCCGTCAATCTGGCAGATCCCAGTTATTCTAGTTTTATCAAACAAGTAATGCCCGAATTAGTGCAGCGCAACCTTGGCATTATCGGCATGAAATCTTTAGCCAATGGTGGCTTTTTTGGCGGTTCGACCCACGGAAGACACGGTAGCAACCCCAAAATAGTACCCGACCGCGTTACAGTTGCCGATGCAATCAATTTTGCTTGGTCGATGCCCGTTAGCGTTTTAGTGGTCGGTTTTGACGATTTGCCCCAACTACAAGAAAAGATCGATCTGGCTAATAGTTTTATTGCCATGAGCGAATCCGATCGAGAACAGGCGATCGCCAAAGTTGCCGATTTAGCAGGCAGAACAGTTGAGTTTTATAAGGGATAATGTTTTTAATTGATAATTGACAAAGGACAATGGACAATTGATGAGATCGATTCGCACCACCGCAATTTTCTTCACCTAGAAACGAATCGCACATTTTGGGTCCCTACAGCTAGGGGAAAATGGATTATAGGATAGCGCGGGAGGCTCAAAACTCCGTCCATTTATGGCGGAGATGTAGAGCGACTCGGACGGGCGGTATAAACGCCTGGGAAACCACAGGCGACACGCCCTCCACTTTCAAGTGCCTTAAATATTCTAGAGCA
>NZ_JBZNBU010000345.1:0-20713 GCF_058530065.1 Waterburya sp.
ATGGATGCTAGCAATTTGCTCAAACCCATGTTGGCAAGGGGCGAACTCCGCTGTATTGGTGCCACAACCCTCGATGAATATCGCAAGTATATCGAAAAAGATGCGGCATTAGAACGGCGTTTCCAACAGGTATATGTGGATCAGCCTAGCATTGAAGATACCATCTCCATTCTGCGGGGACTCAAAGAACGCTACGAACTCCATCACGGGGTAAAAATATCCGATACCGCTTTGGTGGCAGCAGCAGTTCTCTCCACTCGCTATATCAGCGATCGCTTTTTGCCCGATAAGGCGATCGATTTAGTAGACGAGGCAGCAGCTAAATTGAAAATGGAAATTACTTCCAAACCATTAGAACTCGACGAGATCGATCGCAAGATTTTGCAACTGGAAATGGAAAAACTATCCTTGAACAAGGAAACCGATAGTGTTTCCCTGGAACGCTTGGAGAAAATCGAGCGCGAACTGGCAAATCTGAAAGAAAGTCAAACTGCATTTAATGCTCAATGGCAGTCGGAAAAAGAATTCATCGATCGCCTTCGTGCTATCAAACAAGAAATCGACAACGTTAACATCGAAATTCAACAGGCAGAACGCAATTACGACCTCAATCTGGCAGCGGAACTAAAATACGGGAAACTTACAGATCTACAGCAACAGTTACAAGAAGCAGAAACCAAATTGGCAGAGAACCAAACCACTGGCAAATCTCTGCTGCGGGAAGAAGTTCTCGAAGCCGATATCGCCGAAATTATCTCCAAGTGGACGGGGATACCTGTGAGTAAACTGGTGCAGTCAGAAATGGAAAAATTGCTGCATCTCGAAGATGAACTCCATCGGCGCGTTATCGGACAGTCAGAAGCCGTAACTGCCGTTGCCGATGCTATCCAACGTTCTCGCGCGGGACTGGCAGATCCCAATCGTCCTCTAGCCAGCTTTATTTTCCTTGGTCCTACGGGGGTAGGAAAAACAGAACTAGCTAAAGCTTTAGCAGCCTATCTGTTTGACACCGAAGATGCCATGGTGCGGATCGATATGTCCGAATACATGGAAAAACATACCGTTGCCCGTCTGATTGGTGCGCCTCCAGGATACGTCGGTTTCGATGAAGGGGGACAGCTTACCGAAGCAATTCGCCGTCGCCCCTATGCGGTAATTCTCTTTGACGAGATTGAAAAAGCCCATCCCGACGTATTTAACGTGATGCTGCAAATATTGGATGATGGTCGCCTGACCGATGCTCAAGGACATACGGTGGACTTTAAAAATGCGGTAATCATCATGACTAGCAACATTGGCTCCCAATATATCCTCGATCTGGCTGGAGATGACAGCAAATACGAAGAAATGCGCGATCGCGTTACCGAAGCCATGCGCGCCAGTTTCCGTCCTGAATTCCTGAATCGGATCGACGAAAATATCATTTTCCACAGCCTGACTAAATCTCAACTACGAGAAATCGTTAAATTACAGGTACAGTTTCTTGAAGGACGATTGGAAGACAAAAAAATGTCCCTCAAATTCTCCGATGCTGCGCTCAATTGGCTGGCAGATATGGGTTATGACCCTGTTTACGGTGCACGTCCCCTTAAGCGAGCAATTCAAAAAGAATTAGAAACTCCTATTGCCAAACAGATTTTGCGGGGCGAACTAAAAAGTGGCGACACTATCTTTATTGATGTGGAAAATGAGCGTCTGGTTTTCAAGCGTCTGACTCCAGAATTAGTAGTTAGTAGTTAGTAAAGCGAATCAATCGCCTACCTGTAGTAGATCGAGCAGGCAGGTTGGTGGGAATTGTTCCTCGCCACGATTTACTACAGGCTTTATAAGTCTGATTTTTCTCATCTGTTGAAATCATAAATAATTAATTAGGAGAACTAACCATGACAGATATTAACAATACCTCTGAAACTCAAGAAACAAATATCGTGACCATTAGCCCCGAAACTAATGCTTTAGTCGAAAAGGAAATGGCAGGAGAAAGCCAGCAAATCAAACAAGAAACCAAAGCCTTGGTCGAAGCAATTAAAAAAAGAGCGCAGTCGGAAATTGATAATGCTCAAACTCTGACACGGGATGCTTACTTAAACGCAGTCCGCAGTGCTAGGGAGGCAATTGAAAAGAAAGAACTGCTTGACCCCAAACGGATCGAACATTCGGTAGAGATGATTCAAAAAGATGCTCGGGAAAATTGGCAGAAAATTGTTGATGAAATTGCCGACTTGGGCGATCGCCTCCATGAAGCAGCTCAGAAAGCTTGGGATATCTTAATGGACAAAGATTCTTCGGGAACAAAATAATTTTCTAGAGAAGACACCTAAACGATCGAGTCAGTAAGTTCGATAAGGAGCGAGTTTTAATCATGATTTATCTTCCCGTATCTCTATTTCTCTTTTTATTACTGCTGCTCCTCTTTCCCTTTATCTGGGTAACATTGACTCTGGATGTAGTCGAGACAGCAGTGGCTAAGTTGGGGTTCTCGCCCACTGTTGCCTTGATACTCTTTGCTGCCGTACTAATAGGTAGCACGATTAATATTCCCCTCTATCAAGTTAAGTCTACTACAACTATAATTCCAGATTTTCGAGATATGTGGTTGGAACAGTTTTTGGGAATCCCCCTACATAAAGTAAGACAAAAAACGATAGTTGCCCTCAATGTCGGAGGTGGTTTAATTCCCGTTCTGCTGGCTATTTACGAACTCACTCGCTCCGATCCTCTTGCCATCTTTTGGGTGACCGTAATTGTTACAACTGTCAGCTACTTTTCTGCCCAAATTGTCCCTGGTATTGGCATCCAGATGAATGCATTAACTCCTCCCTTAACCGCTGTCATTAGTGCTATTCTCATTGCCGAACCTCTGGCTTCTTCAGTTGCTTTTACAGGGGGGATATTAGGCACATTGATTGGAGCAGATTTACTGCACCTTAAAGAAGTCGAGCGCATGAGTTCAGGGGTTCTCAGTATTGGTGGGGCGGGAGTGTTTGATGGCATCGCGATGTGCGGGTTACTTGCTTTATTACTTACTTAATACAATTGGGAGGATAAAATCGTGACCGAACAACCTACTATCAGACCTTTACGTCAAGCTGGAATTTATGCCTTAGTTGTAGTTGCTAGTGTCCTCTTAACTTTAGGTTTCCTGCGAATATTTCCTCAATTATTAATACCTACTTTGGTAGCTGAAAAATCTACGGCAGTTGAGCTTCTTCCTACTCAACCCCCTTTACCCAACAACCAACCCCTTAATTTTGTGGCTGCTGCGGTCAGTCGCGTTGGCGATGCAGTAGTGCGGATTGATACCGAGCGTACTGTTGCTAGCAATTTTCCAAGTACCTTTTTTGATGACCCTTTTTTTCGGGATTTTTTTGGTAGAGATGCGTTCCCCCAACTGCCTAAAGAGTACCGTCAGCAGGGTCAAGGATCTGGTTTTATTATCGATAATCAGGGAATTATTCTCACTAATGCCCATGTAGTGACTGGTGCAGACAAAGTAACAGTCAAGCTGCGAGATGGACGCACCTTTAAAGGAGAAGTTCGGGGAGTGGACGAACCTTCTGATTTAGCAGTAGTCAAAATTAAAGGAGATAACCTACCCGTTGCCTCTCTGGGAAATTCCAGCCAAGTACGAGTAGGAGATTGGGCGATCGCAGTTGGCAATCCCTTGGGGCTAGATAATACCGTGACCTTGGGCATTATTAGCACTCTCAATCGTTCTAGTGCCCAAGTGGGTATTCCCGATAAACGCCTTGACTTTATTCAAACTGACACCGCAATCAATCCTGGAAATTCTGGCGGACCGCTGTTAAACGATCGCGGAGTAGTAATTGGTATTAATACCGCTATTAGACCAGAGGCAGAAGGAATTGGCTTTGCTATTCCCATCGATAAAGCTAAAGCAATTAAAGACCAGTTGGCTCGCGGTGAAACCATTCCCCATCCCTACATTGGCATTCAAATGTTAACCCTAACTCCTGAAGTTGCTCAACAGTTTAATGAAGACCCCAATTCTGTGATGATAGTTCCTGAAATTAAGGGCGTACTGGTAGTGCAGCTAGTCCCCGAAAGTCCAGCAGCGAAGGGTGGTATACGTCGGGGTGACGTGATTACGGCAGTGGCAGGAAGTAAAATTGAAACTGCCGACCAATTACAAAAAGCAGTGGAGCAAAGTGAGATCGGCAAGCCTTTAAGCATTACTCTAAGAAGGGGAGAACAAACTCAGCAGGTATCTGTAAACCCTGAAGAGTTACAAACAGCCACTAAATAGGAAATCTAGATAATTCTAGTTCAGTTTAAAGATTAGTCACTCAAGTTTATTTCCAGAAAACTGGCTATGAAAAAATCTCTTTATATTGTTGTTATTGGTTGCGGTCGTCTCGGCTCGATTTTAGCTAGTGATTTGAGTCAAAAGGGCAATCGGGTGGCGGTTATTGATAAAGATAAGTCAGCCAACAATCGCCTGAGCGAGGGGTTTAGTGGTTTTACCATTATTGGGGATGCAGCCGAAATGAGCATATTACAAGCAGCCAAGTTAGATCGAGCTCAAGTTGCGATCGCCGTAACGGGTAACGATAATCTCAATCTTATGGTGTCTCAGTTAGCCAAGACTGTCTTCCATGTACCCATTATTTTGACTCGCATTCTCGATCCCGCACGAGAAGAAGTCTATCAACAGTTGGGTTTAACGACTATTACTACCACTAAAATTTCCGCAGCAGCTTTCTCAGCAACTCTCCAACAGCAGTTAGAGGCGAATGTCTCATGAGAATTATTTTAATTGGCGATGATAAGTTAGCTTACTTTTTGAGCAAAAAGTTCGTCGCCGAAAAGCATCAGGTAACGATTATCAACTCCAATCCCGCAGAAGCCCAAGAGTTTGCCCATCAAATTAAAGCCACAGTTATTTTAGGAGATGGCACTCATCCAACTATTCTGAGAGAAGCAGAAGCAGAACAAGCCGATCTGGTTTTGGCTTTGACTACTCGCGATGAAGATAATTTAGTAGCTTGCCAAATCGCTCAGCATCAATATAGCGTACCCCGAACTATAGCTTTAGTAAATGACCCTGTCCATCAACAATTTTTCGAGCAAATGGGTATTACTGTCGCTTTTTCGGCAACTCAAATTCTAGCAAACCTAATAGAAAAACAAGCTGATTTTGAGGATATTGCGAATTTTTTTGCAGTTAATGGGGGTCAGATTGGCGTTACAGAAGTTATGCTCGATGAAGATAGTCCTGCCGTTGAGAAAACCCTACAAAATCTAGATTTACCAGCAGGTGCTTTGATCGGCTGTATCATTAGGCAAGATAGAGCATTTGTCCCCCGTGGCGGTGATAATTTACAAGTCGGAGATCGCTTAATTTAAAATAGTCAGCCAGAACATTATGAACAATTTTTGGCAGTATTAACAGGAAAAGTGGAGTAGATAGTGCAACACCGTAATTGGCTGAGGCAAAAATATCGAGCTATTTTTGGTTATGTAGGTTTAATTTCGGCGATCGCTGGTACGACAATTCTCTTTCCTTTAGTTGCTTTAATGGCATATCCAGAGGAAATAAAATTAGCTTGGGGGTTTTTAGTTCCAGGTCTTTTGTTAGTTGTAGTCGGTTGGTGCTTCTGGTGCAGACTAAAAGATTCATCAACTAGTTTGAGCGTACAGGATGGAGCGATTATTGTGGTGCTGTCTTGGATCGTCGCGATCGCTTTTGGCACAATTCCTTTTTTAACTATTAGTAATTTAAACTTTACTCAAGCTGTATTTGAATCTACCAGTGGTTGGACGACAACTGGCTTATCGATCGTCGATGTCGCTCAAGCATCTCATTTAATTTTGCTATACCGCAGTACAACTCAATTGATAGGTGGCGCAGGATTTGCCATCTTGGCTCTCAGCGCGATTATTGCTCCTGCGGGGATTGGTCTTGCCACTGCTGAAGGACGCAGCGAACAGTTAGTCCCCAATGTTCGACGGTCGGCTAAGTTAGTCTTAAATATCTATACTGGTTATGTAGCGGTGGGTATTGTTGCTTTAAGACTGGCGGGAATGAATTGGTTTGATGCGGTCAATCATGCTTTTGCTGCTTTATCTACAGGAGGCTTTTCCACTCGCGCTGCCTCTCTGGGTTATTGGGATAGTCCCGCAATTGAAGCTGTGACAGTGGTTTTGATGCTGTTAGGAACTTTGAATTTCTTAACTAGCTATTTATTGCTAACAGGTAGGTTTTCCGCCGTTATTCGCAATAGTGAAGTCAGATTACAGGCTTTGGTAATACCTTTATCTGTCATTATTTTGTTTTTTGGGGTCACTAGCAATATCTATCCCACTTTAGGTAAATCAATAAGAGTAGCCATTTTTGAAACCATTACCGCTCTCTCTACCTCTGGCTTTTCTACGGTAAGCTACACCAACGGTCATAGGATGGGCTGGCTGTTGTTAATCGTCTTGATGTTGATTGGTGGTGGTACGGGAGCCACCGCAGGGGGAATTAAACAATTTCGCATCTATGCCTTGTATCGCGGTGTCATCTGGGAAGTGCGACGACAATTATTGCCTAAAGATGCCATAACCGAACCCGATATTTGGCATGGAGAGACGAGACAGTTTTTGAGCGATCGCCAATTGCGTCAGATAAGTATGTTTGTCTTTTTATATTTGGGAATTTATCTGGCTGGTAGTAGCATTATTACGGCTTATGGTTATTCTTTGCCCGAAAGTTTGTTTGAATATGCCAGTGCTTTGAGTACGGTAGGATTATCAGTTGGCGTAACTGCTCCTGATGCACCTATCACCTTGCTATGGGCAGAAATTACAGGAATGTTTTTGGGCAGACTGGAATTTTTCCCTGTTTTTGTGGGATTAATTCGGATATATCGGGATATTTATAGGAATATGCCATAGTTTTAGAGGATATGGTTTCTATTTGAAATAACTATAGTGCTAGTTCTACGGTACTGGAAAATGTTGAAAACCTCAAAGATATAGTCATTTTAATTAGTTTCCTGATGGTATTTACATATTGATAACAAGCTGGAATACCACTCCCTTCTTACGAAGTTTGCTCAACGGGGGGAACCCCCGCAACGCAACTTCGCGCTACTCTCTACTCACTACTCTCTACTTTTTCAAGGTATTGTATGGTTTTTATTTGGAATGACTATACATTGGTTGGGCGCGATCGCCCTATCATTGAGCTAATATTGCCTGATACAGGTGAAAGGTGCTGCGAGTAATGTGTTTGCTGACCCGACGTAACCAACGAATTGCTTCAAGTCTGGCAGTACCCGTTAGCACATCAATTTGACCATTGGCAGTCTGGTTAACCGTTTGGACTCGATAGGGTTTAACCTTATGATGAATCACGGCAGAAGTTTGTTTTGCTTGCTCGGTAGCCGTTTGCCAACGTTGTTCCTGGACTAATCTTACCAGGTTTTGTAGGGTCACCAAAAGCAACTGGGACTCTTCTATTAGTTCGGGGGTTGCTTGTGCAGTTTGAGCCCGATCTTCATCTTCTTCGCACCGTTCGTGTAGGCGTTGGAGGTGGTCTAGGGCATGGATGAGGTTAATTAGACGTTCCCAGCTGGAGGTAGCGGTTTGAGAGAGATGAATACGGTCAAGATAAGCATGGGTATCATCCAATGCTGTTTGCAATTGGACTAAATCTACTCTTTTACCACTAGTATCGCCTAAAATCGCAGCAATATGGTGAAATAAAGCCAATAATTCTGCTTCTATGACTTTCTGGGCAGCATTTAACGCCAACTCTGGTTGTTCCAATAGTGCTTCGCTCAGTCGATCGGTATAGGTTATCTCTTCACCAGGAACAATTTTTCATAATCACCCAGGCAAACTGTTTGATAACAGGCAACAGCAAAGCAATCCCCACGAAATTAAAGCTGGTATGAAATGCCACGAGAGCAATCTCGGCATTGTCAATCAAAGCCCCTGACCAAAACTGATTCCATAACCAGGTGTAAGGAGCTATCAGTTGTAAAGCCAGAAACGCCGTCCAGAAATTGTAAAATACATGGGATAAGCCTGTACGACGAGCATTGAGAGAGCCTCCGACGCTGGCAATGACAGCGGTTACCGTTGTGCCCACATCCATGCCAATAACTAATGCTGCTGCTTGGTTAAAGTTCACTGCCCCTGCATAGAGCGCAGCTAAGGTAGTAGCTACTCCTGCACTAGAAGATTGGGTGATGATGGTACTCAGAATGCCGAGTGCCAATAATTGTAAGCGACCAAACCAAGTATCTGGGGGTAGTTGCGCTGGGGTAATGAACTGTTCCACTCCATCCATCGCTGTCTGCATGGTGGTAATGCCGACAAAAATCAGACTAAATCCAGCGATCGCCATGCCCACTGTCCCCACTCGACCTCGAGAAAAGAGTTTGAGGCTAGTACCAATAAAAATCAGCGGCAACATGACAGTACCTAATTTGAGCTTAAATCCTAAAATGGCGACCAACCAACCCGTCATGGTCGTCCCAATATTAGCTCCCAGAATAATGCCCAAAGCTGCCGAAAACGGAATTAGTCCCGCGTTAACAAACCCCACCGTTGCTACAGTAGTTGCACTGGAAGACTGTAAAACTGCGGTAGCGATTGCCCCTGTCAATACCCCCGATATTGGTGTGCGGGTAAATTGCATTAATGCACGACGCACTACGCTACCTGCTAGGGTTTTTAGTCCATCGGTCATAACAAGCATCCCTAACAGAAAAAGCCCTAAACCTCCCAGTACCTCCATGATGATCGCAGATCGTAGTTTTCTAAGTTCTCTTGTAAAATCTAAATAATGAATTTTGACTGGTATTTGACGACGTGCCGTTCGATCTAATCAAGTGCACGATCTCAGAGAAGCAAGCTGAAAGTTTGGTAAATATTCCAGCGATGTATTTGTTGTGATGCCAGTATCAACAACAATATCTTCGACAGTCAAAGATTAATTAATAAATTTGAGAAAGCTGTGAAGATAATGTTGATCGACGTAATTTTAAGAGAAATTAGGGGAATCCAGCCTGAGATTAAGGTTGAACAATAACTTAATTGTTGCCTCACAAGCTAAATCGATATAATTAAGATGGGTGAGAGGAGTGCCGCCAAAAATTCAGCTAGAGTTTTGGGGAGGATTCTGATGAACCTAGATGAATACATAGCGAAATTTGAAAGAGGAGCTTTTAGCTTCCATGAACTCCGAAAAATTACTAAGAGTCAATCAATAAGTACAATTTTTCGACTTTATGGCTCTTATGTAGAGGCTAAGAAAATTGGATTTTATGATGATGATTCTCTAAGATGGATACTGTCTTTCCTAGAGAGAGAATTGGTGCTAGCTGGTTTTAGGCAGGCTGCATCGTTACTTAAAATTGATCTAAATGACTCTTTTTCCAGTTTTTGGTCTAGCTTTGAAAAGCTGAATCATAGTAATCTTGCTGAAAAGAGCTAATATCATTTCAGTTTTTAAACAGGACACATCATTTATCGGTTTTAGCCTTTAGCCTTTAGCCTTTAGCCTTTAGCTTCGAGTTATCTGTCTTAATCAAAAAGTAAAACGATATAAAATATAGAGACGACTACACATAAAAACCATAAAATTTAGCTAGTTTTTACGGCTTTTATAGTCAATCAATATTATTCTTGACCAAGAAATTTCCTTAATTTTCAATATTTCTCTCTAATTCCACAAAAGGAATAAGCCACGCAATGTCGTAAGGCTGCAAGCCGATGGTTAATTTTTGTTCTTGAACTCTCCATCCTCTTTTGCCCACTAGATCGTACCAATAATTATCGTCTGGAGTAGCACAGGTAATAGAATTAGAATTCTCTAGTTTGAGTTTAGTAAGAGGAACTTCAATTTGACAAACTTTATTAGTAACATTGGTCAGGGTCAAAATATGTTCTTCGCAGTTCGGAGCAATACGTAAAACGACAAAGCATTCTGGTGAAAGGAGTAAAATTTGTTGTTCTCCATTGGGATGAAAAGCACGCTGTCGAACTCTAATCTCTAGAATTCTGCCAAGATTAAACGTAAGCTGAGATAATTTGGAGGTGGGCATTTTTAGTGCCTCATACAGATTGGCTTCATCTATAATTTGGCGATTGATATCTCGTTTAGATTTGGTTCTCAAAACAGCATCTACATCATTAGTAGTGCCAATCAAACCGTGTAGGTAAATTCCTGGTACACCTCTAAGCACTAGAGCAATACTTCGGGTGGCAATAAAACGCTTAATCTGAAAAGTCAGATCCTCGTTACTACTATCCAAGTTCAAGGCACTAAACCAGGTTGTGTTGATTTCGTAAGGTTCATCTTGACAATTTTCCCCCGTACGATAAGAAATAAAAGCACCATGTTCTCTAGCTTGGCTAATTAAAGATTGAATATCTTCAGGGGAAAGAATGTTTTTCACCCCCATTAAACCAATACCATCGTGAGTATCTAATATATTGAGATAAGTTGTAGTTGCTGAAGGGAACTGTAGCTTTTTAGCCCATAACGACAAAGCAGTCGCATCTTCCTGATAAAAAGTATGGAGAACCAGAGGTGGTAGGGCAAAATTATAGACCATTTGCGCCTCATCGTGACCATCACCAAAATAAGCAATATTTTGTTCGTGAGGGATGTTGGTTTCGGTAATCAGAGCAATTCCTGGAGCGACAACATTAAAAATATCCCGAAAAAGTTTAATCGTCTCGTGAGTCTGCTCCAAATTAGCACAGGGTGTTCCAGGAATTTCCCACAAATAAGTTACCGCATCTAGACGAATGAGATCGGCTCCTCGACGAATGTAGAGTAACAAGGTTTCAATGACCCACAGCAGCACTTTGGGATTGCGATAATTAAGGTCAATCTGATCGGCAGAAAATGTTGTCCAAACCCATATTGAGCCATCAATAGCTTGAAATTTGGTGAGCAGGTCGGAGGTACGAGGACGAACGACAATTTGGCGTTGTTGGAGAGTTAATTCTTCAGGAGAACGATAGACAGTGGCAATATCTTTATAATCAGGATTTCCATTGAGCATTTCTTGAAATGCCATGCTTTGAGCTGAGATGTGATTACATACTGCATCAAACATCAGCTGATAAGAATCGCCAATTTCTTCAATATCCTGCCAATCACCTAATTTGGGATCTACAGTGCGAAAATCGGTAATCGAAAATCCATGATCGGAAGAATAAGGAAAAAAGGGCAAGATATGCAAAGTATCGATCGCCTTTTGAAATCCAGGAACTCGCCCTAAAAAGTTAGCTAATGTTGCCAGAGGCGACCTCGACTCACTATAAAGAAGATCTCCATAAGTAATTAAAATTAAGTCTTTTTCCGTAAAGCGATCGCCTGGAATTAAATTTTGCTCCGCTTGGATTAGTTCTGGTGGTTTATAAGCATAGTAAACTTGCATAATTCTCTCTAATTCAGGCATATATTGACTTGCCAAGTTTTCTCCATAAAGAAAACACAATCGGTTGAAGATTCTGTGACGAGCAAGTTCGGGAATTTGTAATAGGGGTCTAGTGTAATCTGGTTTTCGATAGTAACGAATTGCCTGCCAATCATTAGATTTTAGATTTTTTGCTGTTGTTTGTGGTTGTGAATTTATTTCTGACTTAAACATGACAACCCTCCAGAATCAATTGGATTGATTACATATCTATCTCAAGCCTAACTTGAATACCATGTTCTGATACTGTTTCTTAACCCTTCACAACTTCCTCAAGCTTTTTTTCTAATTTCAAGATCGAGGATTTAAGCTTGCTATTGGTAAAAACATTAGAAGATTAACTATTAACACCTCAGAGAAATTAATCACCAAAAAACTTAAATAGAAAAGAGAATTTGCTATGAAAAATATTCAGCTTAGCCAAACAGGAGTTGAGGTGAGTTGTTTGTGCCTTGGTACTCTTCGTTTTGGCACGAGAAATAACTACGAGGAATCTGCTCGACTAATGGATATGTATATTGAAGCTGGAGGCAGTTTCATTGACACAGCCAACAGCTACGATCGCTGGTGTCTTCAGGGTAAAGGAGGTGAAAGCCAAGTAACTATTGGACGCTGGTTGCGGGAACGTAATAACCGAGATGAAATTTTTCTCGCAACCAAGGTAGGCTTTGGCTATGGCAATGTTCCTGAAGGCTTGGCAGCTTCTACCATCATTGCTGAATGTGAAAATAGTCTCAGACAGTTAGGTACAGATCGTCTGGATTTATTCTATGCTCACCACGATAATAGTAATACCCCTCTAGATGAAACTCTAGCCGCCTTCGATAAGCTAGTAAAAGATGGTAAGGTTCGTTTTGTGGGAGCTAGTAACTACTTGGCATGGCGTTTAGCTGATGCCGATGCCCTCTGTGCTCAGAATGGATGGGCGAACTTTACTTGCGTAGAGCAGCGTTTTACTTATCTACGTCCCACTTCTGGGGCTGATTTTGGAGTACAACGAATTATTGATGAGAATTTGATGAGTTATTGTGATGCTCGTGGTAAAACCATGTTACCTTACACCCCTTTGTTGCGGGGTGCTTATGTCCGTAGCGATCGCCCTATCCCTTCGCCTTATCTCGGTTCCGATACAGATCTTCGACTAGCAGTATTACGCGAAGTTGCCCTAGAACTAGGGGCGACTGTCAATCAAGTCGTTCTGGCTTGGATGATGAATCGTCAACCTCCATTATTACCAGTTTTCTCAGCTAGAAATCCCGAACAAATGAAGGAAAACCTAGGCGCACTCGACATCGCTTTGTCAGCCGAACAAATGGAAAGGCTGGATCTAGCTGGACATTGTCTTAATGATGAACTAGTTTAACCTTCGGTTAGTTATTAGTTATTAGTTATTAGTTATTAGTTATTAGTTTTTGGGTCTAAGTCCCCTCTTATAATCTTCGATTTGAGTAATGTACGGACGTTTCATTAAACGTCCGTACTTAATTAATTAGTGGTTCAAATCTACTACTTGATTGAACTAAAAACTCTTTTAATGTTGACTAAATGATCTAATCTGTCAGGTATTTTCGATAAAATCTATAAATAAAACCTCTGGGGTAGTAAGCTTTTGATATTCTAATGCCTTCGATTCGATTTGCTGTAGTTGTCCCAACGCCCTACTACAAGGAAAGCCATAAGCTTTCTTAACGCGATCGCTTGCTATATTTAGAGCAGTACGAGATTTTTCGACAAATTCTTCTAGTTTGTAGATTTCACCAGGATTAAAGTACTGTTTGACGACTAAGGAAGGAGAATAGCAGTCTTGCTCTGTGCCATCTGGCCATTGTATTTTAAAGTTGATTTCAGGCATGGGTTTTAATTAAGTTAGGAATCAGCTAGGGACGTTTCCTGAAACATCCTGTAGTGTTTTAGGTGCATTTGAGCGGATTTTTGCCAGGAGTATTGTTCGGGAATAGTTGCGCTCTTATCGATTAGTTTTTGAGCGAGATCTTTATCTAATATATTCAGCATAGCGTTAGCAATGTTGTCTTTAGAATCAGGATTTACCAGTAAGGATAAATCGCGATTGAGAAATTCAGTAAAAGGAGGAATATTGGAAGTAATTGTTGGCAATCCAGATGCGATCGCTTCTAATAATACCAGTCCCCAACCTTCTTTGACGGAGGGAAAGACAAAAGCATCAGCACAGCGATATAAAACGGGTATATCTTCATCTGTCATTACTCCAGGTAGAATTAGGGATTTACCGATATCTATATTGTGCTGTTGGGCAAGACTGAAAAATTTTAGGCGATAGGGTTCGTAATCGAATAAGGTTTCGCCACCAGCAATAATAAGCTGTGCTTCGGGATAAGTTTTTAATACTTCGACAAAAGCTTCTAATAGCTTCACAGAATTTTTGCGGGGTTCGATGCCACCAATAGTAAGATAAACAGGATTGCCATTGATTCCTAGCTGCTGTTTTAACTTGGCTTCTTTTCCATTAAGCTTTCTAGAAAATCTCTCCGTATTCACACCGTTAATAATTACTGGTGCAGCAACATGATACTGCTGTTGTAATTGTTGTTGCCAATAGTTGGAGACGCATAGACATAAATCTGGTTCGAGAATAGAGCGATCGTGACATTCTTGTAAATAAGAACTATTAAATTCGTCAATATGATGAACGGTGCGGATCAACAGAGGAATTTTTTGACTGTCTCGCAATATTTTTAGTGCATTACTGCTGATACAGTCTTGAGAATGATAAATATCATATGTTTCTGTTTCTCGATCCAAATAACTAATAAACTCTTGTATTCGTTGTTTAATTAGCTCATCTACTGGGTCTAAATCTCGATCTTCTATTACACCATTAGAATAGTTTTGTTTTCTCTGTAATAATAACTCTCTATCTGCTGCGGGTTTGGTAGGAACTAATTTGCTCGGACAGTTTAAAGGACGATGGAAACCTATATTATCTTTATCTAAAGCATAAATACAAACATAATGCCCCTCGTTTTGTAATGCCTCGGCTAATTCGAGGGTGTGTATTACTCCACCTCTAGGCTTTGTGGAATAGGTGAATAAGGCAATTTTTAACATTTAGCGTTGTATTTTGGGTGCTGAAATTTTTTATTCTAGAAAGCAGAGATTTGCAAGATTAGCATCCAATAGATTTTTAAACTGCATAGCAAATACTGTCTTTGTAACTTTAAATACAGGATGAAAAACTAACTTGCATCGTAATAGATGTATCAGCTTATTGGTTTTATTGACTGTGTGCAATGTTCATCATGACCTAATCAATCCCAGCCGATTGTTACTAGAATTACAAAACATCGATCGCCTGAATCAAAGTTTGTCTGGTTGTCTCGAACCAAAAGCGATCGCCACCAGGATTACAGAAGGTTTGATAAACCAGTTTAACTGTGCTTTTGCCCGTATTTGGCTAGTAAATTCCGAACGTACTGCATTGAATCTAGTCGCTTCATCAGGATTGTATACCCGTCTAGATGGAAGTTTTGCCTCTGTGCCAATGGGTGCTTATAAGGTAGGAAAAATTGCCCAACACTGTATTCCATTTTTGAGTAACCAGTTAGCTAATGAGTCTTGGGTAAAGGATCGAACCTGGGCAATTGAGAATAAAATATGTGGTTTTGCAGGTTTGCCCCTAGCTATTGCTGGCAAGGCAATTGGGGTGCTAGCAGTTTTTAGTCATCAACCAATGACAGCAGAATTTCTGGAGGCGTTAAGGATACTCTGTAGTTCGGTGGCGATCGCTTTAGATAATGCCAAATTATATCAACAGGAATTGAAAATGCGATCGCAGACTAATCCTTTACAATTGACAAATAATGTCACCCTGGCAGAACAGATATCTAATACCCTGACTAACGTTCGCTTGATTTTGGTGGGAACAGAACAACCCTTAAATGTTTCTGGTAGCTATATTTTATTAAAAACGGCAGAGATTTTAAAAGCCAACCACTGTAGCTATTGTCGTCTAACTTACACAAGCGATCGCCTGTACCTCTCGGCAATCTTAATCCTCAACTCAGATCGAGGATGGGCTACTTTCAAAGATATCGGTTTTGCTATTAACAATCTAGATGGCGAATTGCAGACTGAAGTTTTAGACAACGATCTGATTCAAATTAAATTATCTCTTCCCTATCAGCTAAAGCAAAAAAAGCAGATTGAGCTTTCCGATCGAGAACAAGAAGTAATCGAATTACTAGCAGCAGGAATGCGCGATCGCGAAATTGCCAAGAAGTTGTTTATCAGCGATCGTACCGTCAAATTTCACATTAATAATGCGGTAACTAAACTCAATGCTAAAACTCGCATTCAAGCAGTTCACCAAGCATATTCTCAAGGATTATTAACTTCTATTATAGAGCAAACATAGTAATTAATATATTGCTCACTATCTGGCTCTTTTCTAGGGATAAATTGCCTAATTTACGGAGCAATCTTGATTTATCAACAGAGCATATTTGATCCAAAGCGATACTGCTGTTTCTTGACTGAAAAATAATAGTGACTCTGGTAGGATAATTTTTGATTGTGCTAGTAAGAGGAGCAACAATTACTGTTCTCAAAAGCCGATTAATTTCATTAGGAGAAATCACAACACAAGGTCTAGTCTTTCTAATTTCCGAACCAATAGTCGGCTCAAGACTCACTAACCAAACTTCATCCCGTTGAGGATAGCTTACCAAGTCCATTCCTCCTCATCCCAACTATGTTCTAAATAATCTCCCATCAATAGCTCTTCATCTTGATCCACTCCTGCTGCAATAATCGCCTCTTCCCAACCTTGTCGAGGATTAGCAACAATTTGCGAAACTATCAAACGATTATCTTTTACTTCCAGGCTAACTTTATCCGTTAACCCACACTGTTCAATAATTGCTTTGGGAATAATGATTCCTTGAGAATTACCTATCTTGGTGATTTTAGTTTCCATTAGTCACAAGTTATAACATTGTTATGACTAAATTATAAATCAATGAACTAGAAAGGAGAATATGGGATCGCATTTTATCCAGATACTACGGAAGAATAAAAAGCAGATTAAAAACGAGAGATAAGCATCTACAAGAAATTGATGATTTATAGTTACATAAATTGTAATGCGATCGCCTGAATATCTTCTTTTTACATTAGTAGGATCGCTAAACACAACAGCTAGTAATGATAACGACACTGTAAAAAAATCAACTTATCATTACTGATTTGATATACAAGCCTATGTTCTTGAGTAATTTTTCTCGACCAACGAGATCCAGGCAAATATTTTAACTTCTCAGGTTTACCAATTCCCTTCATGGGATCTGCAATTGTTGCCTCAACTAAATCCAAAACGAGATTAGGCTTGCGCCTAGCCTTCGGATCGCATATCTTCCGATCTTTTTTTGCCCACCAACGTAAATCTTCTCTAAACTGAGAATCAAAAATAATAATTCTATCGCTCAAGTCCCAACTCTTGACAAAGTTCGGCTAAACTTTCTGATTTTATCTCTGAATCTTTCTCGATCGCATCTGCTCTTTCCATAGCTGCCATAAGTTTTTGAGCATTGGCAGGAGATCTTAATAGATGCAATGTTTCTAATATATTGGCAAGTTCGCTACTCAGCTAGGATAGCTACATCTTCTTTACCATGTCGAGTAACGATGGTGACGTTTCGATCCGCGATCGCCTCATTTAGTATTGAGGCTAAATTCTGGCGTAGATTGGTATAGTTTGTCTGTTTGGCTAGCATATCACCAAGTACATATATCTGTACTTAAGATAGCAGATAATTTCAGTAATACAACGAATATGCGATCGCTTTATAATCCCTGTGATTTTCTAAAATATGCTTAAGTTATTATTTATAAGCAAAGACGCAAATTCACGATGTAATAAAAAAATAATCTAATTATGAATATGTCATCAATAAAAGGAATCAAAAAAGGCAAGACGATTGAATTATTAGAAGAAATTGATATACCTGATGGGCAAGAAATATTAGTTGATATTCAAACAGTAAATAGTTTTTGGACTAGCTTAGAAGATTTTAGAAATTCGCAAGAGTTTAATAATCAAGAATTTGAAGAGGATGTCTTTTCAGATTTACGAGATAAAACTACTAATTGGTGTCTGTGAGGATGAGGACAAACAATTATGTCATTTGCATTGTATTTATCTTTTTCTTCCATAATTTAACAAGATTTTAAATCCACAAAATATGAATTTATTTCCATGTTACCTGTTAAAAGTGACAGGTAGTAAAGCCCGATCGCATTCAACTATCTTAAACTCCTGCACCAATAGCTAGTATCGGCTATTTCGTAACAAAATACACAGGCTTAGCCAGAACTCTACATTTACTGTGTTAGTAACTCAGTTGAGAAGCGATCGACTGTTGCAGTCTTAGAGTCAAAAAGATGAAAAAGCATTACTCCGTAATAGTTGTGGGAGGTGGACAGGCTGGTCTTTCGATTAGCTATTGTTTAAAGCAAAAAGGCATCGACCATATTATCTTTGAAAAAAATCACATTGGCTATTCTTGGCAACGAAAACGCTGGGATACCTTTTGTTTGGTAACGCCCAACTGGCAATGTACTCTGCCTGGCTATCATTACCCAGGCGACGATCCAGAAGGTTTTATGCAGCGAGATGAGATTGTGCGATATATTAAGGACTATGCCAAATCTTTCGATCCTCCTATTAAAGAAGGAGTAGAAGTATTTTCAGTTACCAAAAGCAATTCCCAAGGGTTGTTTGCCATAACTAGTTCCATTGGTAACTATACAGCAGATCAAGTTGTAGTTGCGACGGGAAACTACCATCAAGCAAAAATACCCAGAATTGCCGAAAAGTTTGCTAGTGAAATATTGCAACTGCATTCTTCTGACTACAAAAATCCCGAATCTTTACCAGAAGGAGAAGTGCTAGTAGTCGGTAGCGGACAATCTGGCTGTCAGATCGCCGAAGATTTACATCTGGCAGGGAGAAAAGTTCATCTCTGCGTTGGTGGCGCACCGCGATCGCCTCGTCAATATCGGGGCAAGGATGTTGTAGACTGGCTAGATCGGCTGGGATATTACGATCTAACAGTTGATAATCATCCCGATCGCGAGAATGTCCGCAACAAGACCAATCACTATGTTACTGGACGTGGTGGCGGTCGTGAAATCGATTTACGCACCTTTGCCACGGGCGGAATGCAACTATATGGCTCGTTAAAAGATATCATTGGCGACAATTTAGAGTTTAAACCCAATTTAAAACACAATCTCGATCGCGCTGATGATGTGGCAGAAAGTATTAAACGCACTATCGATGAATATATCGATCGCCATAATATTAATGCACCTACAGAGCCAAAATATCAACCAGTATGGCAGCCAGCCACCGAAGTTTTAGAACTTGACTATCAAAAAAATCATATTGCTTCTGTAATTTGGTGTATCGGCTATAAAACCAACTTTAGCTGGGTTGATGTACCCGTATTTGATGGCAAAGGTTATCCCAGCCACGAGCGTGGTGTCACTAGCGTTAAAGGTTTATACTTCCTTGGTCTTCCTTGGCTATACACCTGGGGTTCGGGAAGATTTTCGGGAATCGCTAGAGATGCAGAATACTTGTCTGACTACATTGCTAAAAGAACAAAATACGCCTATCCAGGGACGTTATTAGCCGTTAACGAAGCTGCGATCGGCTCTTAAATCAACCAACAGCTAACAACTAACAACTAACAACTAACAAACATAAAATTATGCCTGAAGTTACTACCCCCGCCCACAAAGCTGGCGATTTCTTTGTCGATTACGAAGAGAAAGTATTTCCCGATGTTCAAGCCGAACCAGGAGAAAAAGCCTTAGTTACTTTTCATACCGTAGCTTTTGAAGGTTCGATCGGTTTAGTTAATTTATTACAAGCTACCCGTTTAATTCGTAAAGGTTTTGAGACTTCTATCTTGCTTTATGGTCCTGGGGTAACGTTAGGGATACAGCGAGGTTTTCCCAAGATTGGCGATGAATCGTTTCCTGGACATCAGGCAATGAATAACCAACTAATCAAAATTATGGAAGAAGGGGGAAAAGTATACGCCTGTCGCTTTGCTTTGCAAGCATTATATGGACACGGAGAACCTTCTCTAATCCCTGGTATTACTCCCATTAATCCATTGGATGTTTTGGATATTGTTTTGCTACATCGCAAGGATGGCGCATTTATTCTTGACACCTGGACGATGTAATTCGCAGTTAGCTTATTCGTTAATGTTTGGAAGTTAACTGTTCGTAAGTAAGAAGTAAAAAGTAAAAAGTAAAAAGTAAGAAGTAGGAAATTTAAGCATACTATCAATATTTGATGACTACGTCCTCGGAGGAGGATAAATGATAAATATAAAAGCTGCTGCGGTGCAGATATCTCCCGTACTGTATAGCCGAGAAGGGACAACAGATAAGGTATTAAAAGCGATCGCGGATGCAGCCAAAGAGGGAGTGCAGTTAATTGTTTTCCCTGAAACCTTTATTCCCTACTATCCTTATTTTTCCTTTATTCAACCTCCCGTGTTGATGGGGAAAGAACACATGAAGCTATATGAGGAAGCGGTAGAAGTTCCTAGTCCCGTGACTGAAGCGGTAAGTAAAGCAGCCAAAGCCCATGAGATGGTAGTGGTGTTAGGAGTGAACGAACGGGATGGGGGTTCTTTATACAATACCCAGTTAATTTTTGATGCTGACGGTAGTTTATTGCTCAAGCGTCGCAAGATTACGCCAACTTATCACGAACGAATGGTATGGGGGCAGGGAGACGGATCGGGACTACAGGTATTAGATACTGCGGTAGGAAAACTGGGCGCGTTAGCCTGTTGGGAACACTATAACCCCCTGGCTAGATATAGCCTGATGGCACAGCAGGAACAAATACATTGCGCTCAATTTCCTGGTTCGATGGTGGGTCAAATCTTTGCCGATCAGACGGAAGTAACGATCAGACATCATGCTTTAGAGGCTGGTTGCTTTGTGGTTAATTCCACTGGCTGGCTGAGTCCCGAACAGGTAGGGCAAATTTGTCCCGATGAAGGCTTACAAAGAGTTTTGACTGGCGGTTGCTACACTACCATTATTTCTCCTGAAGGCGTACCCTTATGCGAACCTATTACAGAAGGAGAAGGAATGGCGATCGCCGAGCTTGATTTTTCTCTCATTACCAAACGCAAACGAATGATGGATTCTGTCGGACATTATTCCCGCCCCGATCTGCTGCAACTGAAAGTCAATCG